>NZ_JAVAXX010000371.1:0-5265 GCF_042709275.1 Bacillus sp. LR_5
GAGAGAGAAAAATACATGGAAAAACCAGCAGGATTTTGGATTCGTTTTTTAGCTTATTTTATTGATGGCATTATTGTATCTGTTCCTAGTTATATTATTCTATTTGTGATCAATTCTGTTTTTGTAGCTGGGGCTGTGGCAACAAACCCTTACATGACGGAAGAAGAGTATTTAGTGAAATACATGACGCTTGCATTTTTGCCTACTATGCTGATCATGATCGTCATCAGTGTGTTATATTACGGGCTGCTCACAGCTTCTAAAATGCAAGGCACACTTGGCAAAAAAATTCTTGGCCTGAAAGTGGTCAATGAACAAGGTGAACGGGTTTCTGTCGGACAGGGAATTGGCCGTTACTTTGCCTATATCTTATCTGGAATCATCTTTTATATCGGGTTTATCATGATCGCCTTTGGAGAGAAAAAAGGCCTGCATGACATCATTTGCAAAACACGTGTCGTGTATAAATAATAGAAAAAAGTCTAGACGCCAATAGGCATCTAGACTTTTGTTTTCTTTACAATAGGCTGCCACGACAGATACGTAGCGCTTCTCCACAGCCACTCAAACGGCCCCATCCGAAAGACACGAAGCCAAAGGTGGCTGAAGGCCATTTGAACGGCACAAACCGTAATTGTAATGAGCACACCGGCAGCAGGGTACACTTTTCCATACAGGCCCAAGCCGTAATGATAAAAAATCCAAGTACACACAATAGACTGCATCAAATAATTGGTAAATGCCATCCTCCCAACAGCGGAGAATGATTGCAGCACTGTTCTCACTCTTGTTTTATGATAAAGATAGACAACCGTTGTAACATAGAAAAACATGAGGAAAGGCGCGCCAATCAGCAGAAATAGTTCCTTTTCCGTTACACTGTACAGCACATGGGCGCCGATGCCGATGACAAGCCCAGCCATCCATAATCGTTTTAATCCTTTGCGATGCTTTTCCGGTTCATGCAAATACCGTGATTTTGCTGCCGCAGCTCCCAGCAAAAACATGCTGAAATAAGGAATGGATGCAAAGAAGAAGTTGAGCGGATTATACGTAAGCATGCCATTCGAAGACATATAAACAAGACGGTCATGGATCCGCTGTTCTGCAATGTCCTTCAGGCTGCCGCTTCCATAAACATGAATCGCTTGTGTTGCCTGCTGTGTTACCGCTTGTACCCATTCCTGTCCGTTTGATTGATCAAAACTTGTCAACATGAACGGAATGGAAAACAGAAGATACAAAGAGACCGCCCATATCAGCAGTGTTTTCGGCTTTGCTTTTCGAAACAAGAGCAGGACAAAACCGAGCAAGGCATATTCTGTTAAAATATCCCCGTCCCATATCAAAAAGGCATGAATCGTTCCAAACAAGAGAAGCGCCATTAACCTTCTCACATATAACGGAACAAACCGTTTCCCTTTGTTTTCTGCTCTCTCCATCATGACAACCATGCCAAATCCAAATAAAAAGGAAAACAATAAAATACATTTTGTTTGAATGAAGAATTTCAGTATGTCTGCGGCGGCAAAATCAGCTTCAGACCACTTATCCATGAAAAAATTCTCTTTTCCAAGCATAGACAAATACATATCCGGATAACTGAAATGTGCCAGATTGACAAATAAGATGCCGAAAATCGCCATTCCTCTCAGCACATCAAGCACACCGATCCGCTCATTTGCCAAAGTCGGCTGTAATGAAGACATAGCCATCACGCTCCTTTTTTCTGTACCTTAAGGGTATGAAAAAATGAAGCGCGGAAACATCGATTTAGGTGTCAGGCCGGCATGAAAACCTTACAATCTTGTCATCTTTATGGTTTCATCACCTTTAAATCTAATGCTTCGATATTCTGCAAAACGCGATCAAAGCGCAAAGCCTGAGGCTCACATGGGAAGATGTGGCCTTCATACGGGTCGCCTAACGTCCGGAAAAACGGTTCAAATAAACCAGGAACCAATACGCCCACCATCTTTGTATAGTAAGAATCAAGGCGATAGGAGTGAACGGTATTTGCAGGGACATGCAGGAAATCTCCCGGATTCAGCTGAATTTCCTGGCCATCTGCCCACATCGTCATCTGGCCTTCAAGGCAATAAAATGTTTCTGTATGATGTTCATGGTAGTGATCAACGATTCGGTCACCTTTAGGGCCTTCAGAGGATACGACGATAAACTGGCCATCTGTATTTTTTTGTGCAGCCACAATGCGGTGAAGCTGATCTCCAGTCAACAGGCGATCTCCTTCTCCTGATTCAAGAACGTATGGAACGGCTCCATCTGGCAGCTCTGTAAGTTCCGCTAATTTGGCCGAACATGCAGGCTTTCCTTCATCTAGAAATACAATGTCCGCTACAGCGGCTGCTTCTGCAAACCGCTCGTTTGAGACTTCTTCGCTTGCGTACGGCGGATGTTCAGCGTGATCATACGGATTCCCAATAACGGAATACAAGTGCGCTACGTTTCCTTTCATCGTGTAAGATACCAGTCTTGTTCTGTGGCTCTGCATCCGGTAGCTGTGCGGTGTTCCCGCCGGAATGTTGGCATAATCACCTGATATTAATAAATAGCGTTCACCATCAAGTGTCAGTTCCAGTTTCCCGTCCAAAACGAGAATTCCTTCATGTGTGTCCTTGTGGACGTGAAGCGGAAAGGCATCTCCTTTTCCCCCGGAAAGAAGCACGATCTCAAACAAATCACCTGTGCTCCTCCCATTCGCCATCACCGTGGCGACCTGTCTGCCGAACAGATAGCGCTCGCCTTCTCCGCTCCGGAGCAAATAAGACATTTTTTCTTTAGGCAACGAATGTGTACATAATGTTTTCATATTATCGCTTCCTCCAATTTAGACCAGTCTATATACTATCATTTATTTGTCTAGACCGTTCTATATAATTGTAGGAGAAAGGATAACAAAATGCTACCCTTTTTTTCTCACCAGCACTGGTATTTGTTCGGCAATGAGAAGAAGAGGCGTTTTGTCTTTATTCGTTAACGAAAGCATGATGCCGCCCTCAATCATCGAATTAATCAGCGTTCCAAGCTGATTTGCTTCTTCTTCTGCAAATCCGTTTTCCATTAATTTTCTGGCAAAGACCGCTTCCCAGCTTTTAAACACCTTCATGCAAACCGTCCGCAGCGGTTCACTGATTAACGCTGTCTCACTCGCCAGCAAACCGACTGGAATACCTTTAATGCTTTCTGTGTTATCAAATTGGCTGGCTGTTTTTTTGATAAAAAGCTGAATCGCTTCAACAGGATCAGAGGATTCATCCATGCTTTTCTGTATCAGATGTTCAACGATCTTACCTGTATATGTAACCGCTTCAATTGCTAGTTCTTCTTTGCCATTCGGAAAAAAGTGATAAAGCGATCCTTTTGGAGCACCGCTTTCTTTTACAATCTGGTTCAAACCTGTCGCGTGATATCCTTGCAGCTGGAACAGACGTGACGCCGTGTGAAGGATTTTTTCACGTGAATCTCCTCTGCTAGTCATTAAAACATTCCCTCCTAGGTATGGTAGAGCGACTTATATAATATAAAAAAGAACCCTGTGATTGTCAAAAGGGGTAAGACCCTCCCGGATGGGGTAAATGTACAAAAACAGCGTCTAGGAGGGATCTCTCAATGACAATCGATCATTCAGTCACGAATACAGAGCAGCTTGAACAACAGAACCCCGGCATGAAAACGAAGATCAAACTGAAAAAACTCAAGGATCAGGTGATCGTCATTACCGGCGCTTCAAGCGGTATCGGACTTGTCACGGCGAGAATGGCAGCTGAAAAAGGCGCAAAGGTCGTGGCAGCAGCGCGAAATGAAGACGCGCTGAAGGAGCTCACTGATGAACTTAAGGAAAAAGGGCACGACGCCATATGGGTAAAGGCGGATGTCGGAAAAGAAGAGGACGTCAACCGCATCGCAGAAACCGCGATCAGCACATTCGGCCGCTTTGACACATGGGTCAACAATGCGGCCGTCTCGACTTTCGGACATGCCATGGACGTCACCGTCGAAGACATGAAGCGCATGTTCGACACAAATTTCTGGGGACCTGTTTACGGAACAAGAGCGGCTGTCAAACACTACACCGGCAGAGGTGTGCCGGGCGCACTCATTAATGTAGGAAGCCTGTTCGGAGACAGGGGAACAGTCATTCAATCCACATATGCGTCTACCAAATTTGCGCTTCACGGCTGGACGGAAAGCATCCGAATGGAGCTTGAAAAGGAACAGGCGCCCGTCTCGGTAACGCTCATCCATCCGGGCAGAATTGACACACCATATAACGAGCATGCGCACAGCTACCTCGACAAACAGCCGGCTCATTACCGCTCCATGACTATCCGCCGGAAGCGGTCGCCGAAGCGATCCTGTTTGCCGCCGAACACCCTAAGCGCGACATGTACATCGGCTCACAGGCCAAAGCCATCGCCATGCTGGGCGCGCTTTTTCCTCGTCTGACCGACAGACTGATGGAAAAAACCATGTATCACAGCCCGCATGCCGAAAGACCGTCCAAACCGAGAGAAGAAAGCGCTCTTTATGATGCGGGCTGCGGTATGCATGACAGAGGCACAAATAAAGGATGGATGAGGTCAAGAAGCTACTACACGAATGCGACGAAGCGCCCCATTGTATCTGCGGCTGTTATTGCCGGACTAGTGGCTTGGGCTGCCGCCAAACGATGCAGATAATCTCTGACCATGATAGAAAAACCCATGCTGTTCCAGCGAACCATGGGTTTTTCAGCTGTTAATCGATAAAAGCCTTGTTCATACGCTGCAGCAGCTCGCCGAACATCTCTTTTTCCTGTGTTGACCATTCTTTCAGCATCTGTTCATAACGTTCAAGGCGCTTTTGCTGATCAGCTTTTAATAGTTGTTTGCCGAGTTTTGTAATGGTAAACAGGCTTACTCTCCCATCAGACGGGTCTGAGAAACGATAGATGAGCTCCTTTGCCTCTAATGCAGCTGCTTGTCTTGAAAGAGTAGAAATATCAAGCTTAAACGATTCAGCCAATTCCTTAACACGAGCAGGCCCAAACTCATCCAATTGTCTCAGTAATAAGTACGAAGATCTCTCCAAATTCCCTGTTCTTTTCTCCGATTGATCCAGATAAACAGCTCTCCTGATAAAAGTCGTCAGCTCATATTCAATTAATTCAACTGGATTTTGATTTTGCAATCGCTCTCGCTCCCTATTCCAATCTCCGGCATTGACAACATCATATATGCTTGTATAATACAAATGTACATTAAC
>NZ_JAVAXX010000372.1:0-5261 GCF_042709275.1 Bacillus sp. LR_5
TTTTGCTCTTTTTTGTTCTCCGACTCCTTTTATAGACAAAAGTTCCTCATCATTTACGGGCTGTTTTCCTGACATTTCTTTTAACGTTTGGTCAGAGAAAACGACAAAAGGAGGAACACCCTGCTCTGCCGCGATTTCTTTGCGAACGATGCGCAATCGTTCAAACAGCTCGTCATTTTCAGTAATCGCTGCCGCTTTTAACGCTTCTTTTCTCGTTACTGATAATTCTCCTCTCAGCACATTCCTCCCTTTACTGCTGACAAAAAGAGTCGGAAACGTTCCGTCTGACATCTTGATGAAATCGTCAGAAATAAGAAATTCGATAAAATCACTGATTTCCCCTACTGATTGGTGTTTTAATATCCCGTATGTTGAGAGATCGGAAAAGCCGTTTTCAAGAACTTTTTTATTTTTGGAGCCGGCCAACACCTGGGCAACCATCGTCTTGCCAAATCGTTCTTTCATGCGAATGATACAAGATAAGACCATTTGCGCCTCCCGGGTCACGTCATGGGACGTCCTTGTATCAGTGCAGTTTCCGCACTGTCCGCACGCATCAGGCTCCGTTTCTCCGAAATACATAAGGATAAAACGCTGCAGACAGTCTTCCGTGTGACAATAGTCGACCATTTGTCTCAGCTTTTTTAAATCTTGCTTTTGTTTCTCTTCATGCTCTGATTGTTCAATTAGGAAACGCTGCACCATAATATCCTGCGGTGAAAACAGGAGAACACATTCGCTGGCAAGACCATCCCGTCCAGCTCGTCCAGCCTCTTGATAGTAGCTTTCCATATCTTTCGGAATTTGTGCATGCAGAACAAATCTAATATTTGATTTATCAATGCCCATTCCAAAAGCAGAGGTTGCCACCATCACTTGCAGCTCATCATTAAGAAACCTTTCCTGTTGCTCTTTTCTCACATCATCTGCCAAGCCCCCGTGATACCGGCCTGCACTGATCTGATTTCGTTTCAACCTCTCATAAATCCGATCAGCTTCTTTTCTGGTCGCTGTGTAGACAATCCCTGCTTCATGTTTGTTGTTTTGCACATATTCATCAATAAAACGATCCTTATTTTCTCCTTTTGCTACTTTAAAGGTTAAATTGTCTCGGGAAAATCCGGTATGTACCGTGTTTTCTTTTTGAATATGTAGCTGTTTGCAAATATCCTCATGAACCTCAGGTGTTGCTGTTGCTGTTAATGCCATGATGACAGGCTTGTCATGTAATTCTCGGAACAAAATTTCAATATTTCTGTAGCTTGGCCTGAAATCGTGGCCCCATTGAGAAATACAGTGCGCCTCGTCTATTGCGACCAAAGGAACATCAATGTCCTGCAAAATCCGTATAAACTCCGTGGACGTAAGTCGCTCCGGTGTAATGTAAAAAAGCTTATAAGCCCCTTCTTTGAGTCCGTTCAGCCTCTCATATATTTCCTGATTGGATTGTGTGCTGTTAATGTAGGCGGCGTTAATCCCCGCTTCTTCTAACGCATCGACTTGATCCTTCATCAAGGAAATCAATGGCGAAATGACGATCGTTGTCCCTTCAAACATTAGTGCCGGAATTTGATAGCAAATCGATTTGCCTCCTCCCGTCGGCATAATGCAGGCCGTATTTTGTCTCGCTTCCGTCACCGAGCGGATCGCTTCTTCTTGTCCGCTGCGGAGCTTTTCATAACCGAAATAATGGGCCAGAAGGGATTGGGCTCTATGTAACATAACGTGTAAACCTCGCTTTTCCTTGAATTTCTCCCATCATATCATAAAAAAGCGGCCTTCATTTCTTTCACACAGAAATTGAATTTTCACTATACCTATCTTTTTTAGATAAAATAAAAAGCCATTTCCAAAAAGGAAATGGCTTTCGCTACGTCTTGCCGTATGCAAGTAAGAAAGTTTTAAACCACCACTCCTCAAAGTGGGTGTTTGCAGAAACGTTCCTGTCGTCCTCTACAAGGAGGCATGACATTCCAGCTTCGATATAAAACTCCCTATTACAGCTTAAAGGTTAAAACTTAATTAACAATACGCACAAAGTAGCTTCTTTTATATAGTACACCATCAGCCGTTTTTTATCAAGGGGCCAGAACAATTGTTTAGAAAAACTTTTTCCAGCGATTAAAACTGCTTTTTCGCTATTATATCTGATGATTCGACAATCCGAAAAATATATTACAATAAAAAAACAGCCTTTTCCGCTAAGAGGAATGACTACTTTCTTCTATATAATATGTATACAAAAACACTCCTATCGCAGTGATAGGAGTCTTTGTTCCATTAGAATTTCGCAGCAAGATCTTTTGCTTCTTGTAAACCTTTTTCAACGATTTCTTGTGCTTGATCAGGCGCTGCGTTATGTCCTTCGATGACAACTGTGTGCAAGTCTTGAACACCCCAGAAACCAAGAACTGTTTTCATGAAGTTTAATGACATTTCAAGTGCAGCCATTGGTCCTTCAGAGTAAATGCCGCCGCGCGCGTTAAGGAGTGCAACTTTTTTGTCGCCCATTAAACCAACTGGTCCTTCTTGTGTGTATTTGAATGTAACGCCTGCACGAGACAGGTAATCAACATAAGTATGAAGAACGGCTGGCACTGTGAAGTTCCAAAGCGGGAATGCGAAAACAACTTTGTCAGCTTTTACAAACTGATTCAGATATTTGTCAGCAATTGCTGCTTGTTTTTTCTCTTCTTCTGTCATTTCCATTCCTTGACCTGCTTTAAATGTTCCGTTAATCATATCTCTTCCAAGGTAAGGAAGGTTCTCTTTATGAAGATCTAATTCAACCACTTCATCAGCAGGGTTGTTTTCTTTATAAGCAGCTAAGAAAGCTTCGTAAAGTTTAGTTGAAACGCCTTCTTCAGCTGTACGGTCGCTTGATTTTACAAATAATACTGTAGACATTTGTATTCCTCCCGGTAAACTTTTTATATTTACTTACAAATAGTATGTTACTTTCTTTTTTACGCAAAGTCAATCACTTTATTTTGAATATGAGATTTTTTTCAAAAAAAAGCAAGTACATCTAATAACGGTGTACTTTCTTGCCATTTTTACTTCGAATCTTGTTCACGATCCAAGATTTCATACGTCTGCGAGCTTTTTTGATCAATTGTTTCTTTGTTGGATAAGTCTTTTACCTGTTCATGAAACTCTCTTTCATAAGAAGGAGCATCTGTCTCCAGATCATCCTCCACATCAGCTTGGGCCTCAACTGTCATTCTTGCATAAGGAACAGCTTCAAGTCTTTCGTAAGGAATCTCTTGACCGGTTTTTTCACACACGCCATAAGTTCCATCTTTCATCTTTTGTAATGCACGGTTGACCTCCTCTAACAGCTCCCGGTCAATCTCTTTCACTGTTTGGTCTGTCATCCGGTCTGTGACGAGCGTCCCGTGGTCTGCCATATGGTTGTCAACCCCATTGGAAAGCTCCCCCACTTCTTCCGTCATTGATTCTGTTTCCTTTTTCTCGCCAGACAATTCTTTTTGCATATCGAGCAATTTATGATAGAGATGCTGTGTTTGTTCTTTTGTCAGTGCCATGTATATCCTCTCCTTTCTATCCTGTTTCCCGTTTTGCCTTCTGTCAAACATGGGAACATCGATGGAAAGATGAGCTACTGCCTTTTTGAACGGATCGTGACCGCTGGCGTCGATGGTGCTTCGGGTTTTCGTTGGCACTTTTTGTCCTTCTCTTCTGGCGGTATATAATAGGTTGCGCCTATATTTAATCTGCCGCTCAGTTCATCAATGGTCAGCTCGCCGAATTCAAGATGATAGTCAACTTTTTCGACATTCAGCGTTTCAATATGTATATAGGTTTCTTCAGACTCTTGTTTGCTGCTTTGTTTTTGTTTCTCAATCACTGAGAGTCTTTCTTCACATTCACGCAGTTTGTCAAGTTCTGGTTTCAAGCAATGCCTGATCAGCGACCGGAACATTTTTTTCATGACATCACGACCCTTTGCATACTCCTCTTTCGTCTACATATATAATGAGGTATATCCCATAGAAAGGAGAGTTTTTCATGCTTCCGACTAACATCAATATTTCTCATCTCAAGACTAACTCGATAGGCACCGGCTCATCCCTTACCTTTGGTTCTGCGGAGTTAAGGAACAGGTGCTCTGCTATCAAAAGAAATAACGGTTTTGGGGAACAAAATGCAGATGTTATTGTTATGGTCATTCCGATTGAATCAATTGATGACCGTGATGGGGCAGATGCACTCAGTATGAAAATCAATCATCAATAACAATGGTTTTCGCTTGACCTTCGTCTTTTTGAATGGTGATGTATAGGATTCCGTCTTTAAAAATGGCATTCATCTTTCCATGAAGATGATCGGAAAGCGGAATTTTCTTTTCAAAACTTCCGTATTTCCCTTCTTTTTGGCGAAAGTCCTGTTCATTAAAATAGGAAAAGCGCTGCCCCTTCACCACTAAATAATCTCCGTACGATAATATGTGAACGTCTTGTTTACGGTAGCCTGGAAGATAAATTAAAAACTGCACTTCCGTAACGGTATCTACAATATCCATGCTCGGAAATGAAGCATCTCCTTTCCCTCGCTGATCTTGCTGCGAAAACGGAAACGGAGATTGGCCATTTGTCATAAAAGGGGTTTTTTGGTCTTCATCAAATACCTGTTTCCAAAAGTCACCGCCGTACATCTGCTGCGCGAATTCCATCCACTGCTTCATCTTTTCGAAATCCATTTGAAGCCCCCTGTCTTAACATACTTTATAACCGCCAGCATACAACTATAGAAAGGAGGTTTGCCTGTGGTTCAACCAACTCCGTATATCAATATTAATATTTTCATGCTGAAAATTAATTCCTTTGAAAATGCTTCAGCGGTTAACGTAGGACAAAATTTATTGGCAGAATGGCAAAATTCAGATAAAAAAAATCAAGGCTACGGACAGAATTTTGGAGATGCGAGCGGATTTATGGGCACGAGAAGCCATGTGGATGACAGAGACCAAATTGATTCTCCGGCCTCTTTTGAAAGTGAAGCGGTTAACTCCTCAATCAAAAGGAAGTGATGAGATGTTCTTTTCACCCTCCGTCGTGAATGTCGGCGGATTTAAAATCAATACGATGGATCGAGGTTCCTCTTTAACACTCGGTCCGTATCAGCAGGTCGATTACTTTTTATCAGCTAAAATAAATCAAGGGTTTGGAGAAGAAAATGGCGACTTTACTCCTCTTGTCGTACCGATTTCAAATGTATTAGATGCAGATCTTGTTGAT
>NZ_JAVAXX010000373.1:0-5245 GCF_042709275.1 Bacillus sp. LR_5
TAATAAACCTTTTATTTCGCCAATACGCTCCAGCAAATCAATTGCCGGTTTTTCCTGATCCATCATCTCTTCCGTAAGCTGTATCAACTTGTCATCTATTTCTTTCACAAGTCCCAGCGTTCTGCTGTTCCCATAAAGGTCAAAGCTTTTCGATGTTTCATGTGAAAGGCCGCTGTCCACAGCTTCTTTGACAAAACGTTTCACAAGTCCTTTAAATCTCGCTAAGTCTTTAAAATTCCGAGATTTCGTTAGCCTTTTTCCGAATGCCTCTATATCAGATAACAGCCTGGTAAGCTGATCAAGCTTCATTTTGCTGCTTTGGTTTTCCATTGATGTTTTAAACGATGCTGTGATCTCAGATGTTTTCACAGAGGGAATCTGCTTATTATCTATAAATGTACGTATATCTTTATTAATTTTCACAGTTTCAGATCCTTAAAATTGATGAAATTCATCGACTGGAAGGACAAATACTGTCGCTCCGCCAACTTCAACTTCGACTGGATAAGGGACATAGGAATCAGCATTTCCGCCCATTGGAGATACAGGGGCAATCATCTGATCACGTTTCTGCCCGTTTTCTTTAATGAGACTCAACGCTTTATTGACGCGTATATCCTCGACACCGATCATAAACGTTGTATTGCCTGATTTAAGAAATCCTCCTGTCGTCGCAAGCTTTGTGACTCTGAAGTTGTGATCCGTTAAGGTTTTCAAAAGTCTGTTGCTGTCCTGATCTTGTACAACTGCCACTATCAATTTCATCTGTGAAGGCCTCCTTTAGATTGGAAACAACGTGATCTCGTTTACATTATTATATCAACTATTGGGAAACAGGTCACAATTGAATTTTTTTCAACGCTTCATCGATCACCTTTAGAACATCCTGAACGACGAGGTCTTTGGATTGCCCGGCATCAACTGAATGAAATCTTTCCGGAAATCGCTTCATCAGCTCTTGATAACCTTCTTGTACTTTTGTATGAAAGTCCAGTTTTTCTAAATCGAGCCTGTTTTTCTCCCGTGAGCCGTTTGCGTAAATACGCTTCAGTCCTTCTTCCGGATCAATTGAAAAATAAACCGTTACATGGGGCATCATATCTCCAATGGCAAATTCATTAATCGACAGAACCTCATCAATTCCAAGTCCTCTTGCATATCCTTGATACGCAAGAGAACTGTCTATAAATCTGTCGCAAAGAACGATAAACCCCTGTTCTAAAGCAGGTTTTACTTTTTCAACTAAATGCTGGCGCCTTGCAGCCGCATATAAGAGAGCTTCTGTTTTTGGGTCCATTAATGTGTTGTTCTCATTCAGAATAACCTCTCGAATTTGTTCTGCAATATCTATTCCGCCTGGCTCTCGAGTTGCCATAACCTGAAGGCCTTCTGCTGTCAGTATGTTTTTGATCTCCTGCAGAACAGTCGTTTTTCCTGCACCTTCAGGACCTTCGAATGTAATAAATAAACCGCTCATGATTTCTCCTCTTCTATATAAACAAGTAGTTGTTTCTCTTTGATTTTCATATTCCCTTGAACATGCGTTTTCATGCTGATCAAGCGGCTGAGCTTTTGCACACTTTCTTTTGTTATTCTTTCTCCCGCCATAATCATCGGGATACCCGGAGGATAAGGGATGATATCTTCTGCATTCAGCCGGCCAGCTGCTTCCTCAAAGCTCACATATTCTTTCTTAAACGAATGTAAGACCTTTTTTGGATAAGGCAAGACAGTAACAGGCTGCACACCCCATTCTGCAGAAACAAACGCCTGATCCGGAGGCGTTTTCTCAATCTCTTCATCGATGCTTCTAATGGTTTCACCGTTTATTCTCCGTTTTCCTCCCAATGGGAGAACGAGCAGAACTTGATTTTCATCAGCAAGCTCAGTGAATATGTTGGCACGCTCTAATATGCTTTGCAGCGTATAGCCAGAATGCCCGCGTTTTGAACGAATTGTGAGCTTCAGCGGGTCCGTGATGATCAGTGGATTAGCAGGGTTAACAGCTTCAGCATTTGTAAGTGAATCAAACGTTTGTTTAAGTGTTTGTATCCGCTGCAGAATGTCAGAAAGCTTTTGTTCTTCTATAATATGCTGTACATAAGCGCGGGCAATATCTAACGAAGCCATAATCGGATAAGACGGGCTGCTGCTTTGTAATCGGTTTAAATACTCTGCCACCCGATCCCTGTTAATCCTGCAGCTGCTGTTGAGATGCAAATAAGAACCCATCGTCATGGCAGGCAACGTTTTGTGGGCCGACTGAACAACAATATCTGCCCCCATTTTTAAAGCTGAGACCGGAAAAGGCTCACCTAAAATAAAATGTGCGCCATGCGCTTCATCGACCAAAACAGGAATCCCGTAATGATGGGCTTCAGTAATGATCTCAGTCAAATCAGCACTATGTCCGTAATATGTCGGATTGGTAAGTACCAAGCCTTTCGCATCTGGATATGCTTCCAGGGCCTCTTTAATTGTTCCAAGCGGAACATGCGTAGGCACATGCATCGCTGAATCAACGTCAGGTGCAAGATAAACCGGCTCAGCACCGGACAAATCAACAGCATGAAATACAGATTTATGACAGTTTCTTTGAACCAGAATTGTATCACCAGGTTCACAAACAGATAAAATCATCGCTAAGTTTCCGACAGTCGTACCATTTACCAGAAAAAAACTTTCCGCCGATCCATATAATTGACTGGCAAGCTCCTGAGCTTCCTTAATCACCCCAGAAGGATGATGGAGATCATCCAGTCCTGCCAGTTCAGTTACATCAATGGTGAGAAGCGGATCGAATATTGACTTAGCGTCATCAAAAAAGACATCTCCATTGTGATGTCCCGGAACATGAAATGAATGAGAATTTCTTCTCGCATGTTGGATTAATGCTTTATATAAAGGTGTGTTCATGAAAACAATCCTTTGAATGTGTCTTCTTACACCTTATTATATCGTGCCTCTGACAGAACTTAAAGCCAGACTTACTGGTAACTATCTTTCCTTTATTGTAATCAGCTTTTGCTTCAGGTCGCCTTCCATCATCATGAGCTCTTCTTCTGCCTGACGGCGTTTGATTCGTCCTTCTTCTTGTATAGTCAGTGTTTCTTCAAGCGTGCTTATTAAGCTTTCCTGCACCTTCTTCAAGGTATCTATATCAACAAGGCCTCGTTCATTTGCCCGTACAGTTTCAATTGTATTGGTTTTTAAAAGCTCAGCGTTTTTCAGCAAAAGCTCATTGGTTGTATCAGATACTTTCTGTTGTGCATCCACTGCATTGCGCTGCCTTAAAAGCGTCAGTGCAATGGCAACTTGATTTTTCCATAACGGAATCGCTGTCACAATGGATGACTGAATCTTTTCAGCTAACGCTTGGTTTGTATTTTGAATCAGCCTGATTTGCGGTGCACTTTGGATTGTAATTTGCCTGCTCAGCAGCAAATCATGCACCCTTTTATCTAACCGGTCAGCAAATTGAATTAAATCATTCACCTCTTGAACGGCCATTTGGTTATGATCACTCGATTCAGCCTGTTGCTTCAGTTCAGGAATCGTTTTTGTTTTTAATTCCTCCAGCTTCAGTTCTCCTGCAGCAATATAAACATTCAGCGCGGCAAAATATTCTTTATTTTTTTCATATAACTGCTCTAACAGCTTGTTGTCACTGATTAAAGCATTTTTAGAGTGCTCCAGCTTCAAGCTGATTTTGTCTATCTGCACACTGGTCTTTTGGTATTTAGACAGCACCTCTTGAAGAGAACTTGATACTCTTCCAAACATGCATGCCAAAAAACCCTTTTTCTTAGATTGGAGATCATCAGGATTTACTTGCTCCAGCTTTTTCATCAGCTCTCCAAGTATTTCGCCAATCTCCCCGACATCCTTCTTTTGAACATGATTAATCATATCATGAGAAAAGTTCAGCAGTTTAGATTGAGCTTGTGAACCGTATAAGACAATACTTTGCATATTTTTATGATCAATCTGTCCAGCAAGCTGAATTGCTTTTTCCTTGTTTTCCTCAGGAAGAACATCAACAAGCCGTACTTGCTCTTTCTCTGCTTTTACAGCCTCCGAACCTGGTATCTCTATGTTACCACCAAAAGGATCTGCCAATAATTCATCTATATGAAGGTCGCTTTGGTCTCGGTTCATCGCTCTTACCCTCTTCCCTTATTTCTTTAATGAATGTTTTGCTGCGTCTAATTCAAACTGCAACTCGTCAATTTCATCACCCATTACTTGAGTTAAATCTTCCTCTAAACGCTTGGTCAATTCAGTAAGAGTGATGCGTGTCTCACTTAACGACATCGACAGTTCTTTGCTTTTTTTTGGGTGAGATGATAGAAAAGCATACTTCTCTGTCAATTCAACAACCGAATCGAGAGTTTGATAAAAAAATCGTTCTGCCTGATAAAACCGCTTTGGCTCTTTTTTGGTGAGGAGATAAATCCTTCTCACAATCCTTAGCATTTCTGCATTTTGCTTAAACATTTGAATGCTTTTAGCCTGAAACAAGGCTTTCCTAAGACGGATCATTTTCTGCCTTGCTTCCTCTAAATTTTTCTTAATGTAAGCATACTCTCTTCCTGTCAATTCATGCTTTTTAAGAAATAACCGTCTTGCATTCCAGATGCCAGCTATATATACGGCTGCCCCAGAAGCAAGCCCATAAACAATAGATAAAAAAAGCGACTGGTTTAAACCGAAAAAGCTCAATATTCCAATGAAAACAAAAGTCGCACTGCTAGTTAAACCCCACATCAAAAAGTGAAAAAATCTCTGCATGAGATAATCGACTCCTGTGTCTATACTCAGTTTTAATATTATTATCTACTACGTTCAATCCTTAAACAAGTTTCATCTTCTTTTTATTATTAAGAGTACAAAAAAAGACCTTTTCAGGTCTATGAATATAATGGCGGTGTATGAATGCTCTTTAGTTTTTTTACGTAAAACGCATAGTCAGGATCAGAAGTTGATGTAGAAATTACTTTTCTCTCACAATCTAAGCATATGAATTTCGTATAAAGATGAATGCCTCTATTCTTCTCTTGATCACAAATCACACACGTATGATTAAGTTTAACTGTTTCGTCCATCTTCTCCACCTCCGTACAGTTAGCCTCCCCTTAAAACGGATATTGTATACACTATTTAGACCTTTTTGAAACTTTAAATCAGTATATGGGCTATATAAGCCCTCGGTGTTTGTATTTGTTTGATTTTCTCGATCTTGAGT
>NZ_JAVAXX010000374.1:0-5182 GCF_042709275.1 Bacillus sp. LR_5
TCTCGGCCATTCAGTGCTGATTTGTGACCGTGATGTATATATTGCCGTGTCGGGCAGTTCGAAAAAAGACTACTTGAACAAGTCGATCAGCGAAATGCTGGAAAGAACAATGGATCAGCGCAGTTCCGTGCTTGAGAGTGATGCAAAATCAGTACAGCTTGTTAATGGCATAGATGAGGACATGAATTCATATACTGTCGGCCCAATTGTGGCGAATGGCGATCCGATAGGCGCCGTGGTGATTTTTTCAAAGGATCAGACAATGGGCGAAGTAGAGCATAAAGCCGTTGAGACAGCAGCTGGATTTTTGGCTCGTCAAATGGAACAGTAGGTCTTATTCCTTTTATCGAAAATAGGTATGAAAAGAACAGCTCTCCTTGGGAAGCTGTTCTTTTTTCATGCATGCCTAAAAAGGATTCCAAGGGTTGGGATGTGGTATAATAACCTCGTTTTTATTTGTGCCGCGGTAATACGTGAACCGTATTGCCCCTGACGTTGGAAAGGAGCTTTTGGATGGATGATTCAATAGGCGTTAAACGGCATTGGATTTGGCAGGGGGCTTTTGTTTTAATTCTGGCAGGCGTCATCTCAAAAATACTAAGCGCCGTTTACAGAGTCCCGTTTCAAAACATTGTCGGCGATGTTGGATTTTATATATATCAGCAGGTATATCCCTTTCTTGGTATTGCGGTCATGCTGTCCACATCAGGATTTCCGGTCATTATTTCGAAACTGATGAATGATTATAGTGAAAAAAGCCATCACACCATATTAAAAATATCAGCGTTGTTTTTGTCTATCATCGGTGTTTTATTATTTCTTTGCTTATATATGGGCGCTGTTCCAATCGCACTTTTTATGGGAGATTCACATCTCGCCGTGTTAATTCAAGTAACTGCGTTTGCATTTCTGCTGTTCCCGTTTGTCGCGTTGCTTAGAGGCGGTTTTCAAGGGCGGCAAGATATGCTCCCGTCAGCCTTATCGCAGATGACAGAGCAGTTTCTGCGGGTTGTGGTGCTCTTGGGCTTATCATTTTGGCTCGTCAAACAGGGGGCCTCGCTCTATACTGCAGGGGCGGCAGCCGCTTCCGGGTCTCTTGCCGGAAGTTTCGTTGCGTTGATGATACTCGGATTTTTTTGGTTCAAAGCGAAAAGAGATAACCAAACGGATAGGCAAAATGAAAACGTCATAACAACAAAAGAATTGACGAAAAAACTGCTTTTATATTCGGTTACAATTTGTGTAAGCAGTTTGCTTCTTTTGTTTATCCAGCTTGTCGATGCTTTGAATTTATATGCTTTGCTTTCGGACGGTGAGGCAAGCGAAGAGGCGAAACGCCTAAAGGGGATTTATGATCGGGGGCAGCCCTTGCTGCAGCTCGGTTCAGTTTTCGCGGTGAGCATTGCGACGTCACTCGTTCCGTATATTTCTAAGGCCGTAAAGAACAAAGAGTTGAAGATCATGAAAGAAAAAGTCACGTCTTCTTTAAAACTATGTCTTGTGCTGGGTACAGGAGCGTCGGCTGGATTGATCTGCATTCTTGAGCCGGTCAATATCATGCTATTTCAAAATGGCGAAGGGACAGCTGCGTTACAAGTATTCAGCTGCTCCATTTTGTTTGCATCCTTGGCAGTTACAGCAGCCGCAGTTTTGCAGGGCGCTGGATACACAGTTTTTCCTGCGATAGCGGTAGGCGCAGGTGTTGCAGTGAAATGGGTGTTAAACACCCTTTTGGTTCCGCGCTATGGGATTGAAGGTGCATCACTTGCAACAGCGGCATCCTTTGCGGCTGTCGCCGGCCTTAACTTGTATCAGCTTCGGCAAAAGGAATGGCTCGATAAGATCAGAGGCATTATGATTCCGCTCATTGGATCTGCCCTTTTGATGTCGGCTGTCTTGCTTGCGTATATGCGCTTCTGGACTTTCTTGATTCCTGCAGCAGGACGAGGAGCGGCTGTGATTGAAAGTCTTTCTGCTGTTGCCATTGGTGGCGCGGTGTTTATTTATTGTATGATGAAATTGGGAATATTTACAGATGAAGAGCTGAACAGTGTGCCTTTTGGCAGCAAGTTAAGCAAAATCATAAAAAGGAGAGAACAAAATGGCGGGTAATATTACAGTCGTCGGACTTGGTGCCGGAGACATGGACCAATTGACAATTGGTATACATAAGCTGCTGACGAAGGCAGATACGCTGTATGTCAGAACCAAGGATCACCCTTTAATTCAGGAGCTTGAAAAAGAAACGAAGAACATCCGTTTTTTTGACGATATATATGAGAAACATGACCAGTTCGATGCAGTATATGAGGAAATTGCAGATATCCTCTTTGAGGAGGCGCAGCGTGAGGACGTGGTTTATGCTGTACCGGGACACCCTTTTGTCGCAGAAAAAACAGTACAGCTGCTGACGGAGCGGCAGGAAGAGGAAAATGTTCAAGTGAAAGTTGCGGGAGGACAAAGTTTTCTTGATGCCACATTCAATGCCTTGCAAATCGACCCGATTGAAGGTTTTCAATTTGTGGATGCCGGCACGTTATCCGCGGATGAGCTTGAGCTCAGACATCACCTGATCATTTGTCAGGTTTACGACCAAATGACCGCTTCTGAAGTCAAGCTGACATTGATGGAGAAGCTGCCTGATGATTATGAGGTTGTGATCGTGACAGCGGCTGGGAGCCGTGACGAGGAGATCCAGACAGTGCCTTTATTTGAGCTGGACCGTAATGTCGCCTTGAATAACTTAACAAGTGTGTATATTCCGCCGATTAAAGAAGAGAAGCTGCTTTATCACGAATTCTCTGCATTTCGAAGCATCATCAGAGAGCTTCGCGGGCCTAATGGATGTCCGTGGGATAAAAAGCAGACACATCAGTCATTAAAACAGTACATGATTGAAGAATGTTATGAACTTCTCGAAGCAATTGATGAAGAAGACACAGACCATATGATCGAAGAGCTTGGCGACGTTTTGCTTCAGGTCTTACTTCACGCGCAAATTGGTGAAGATGAAGGTTATTTCACAATTGATGATGTCATAAAAGGAATCAGCGAAAAAATGGTCCGAAGACATCCCCATGTGTTTAAAGATGTTAAGGTTCAGGATGAACACGATGTTTTGGCAAATTGGGAAGACATAAAAAAAGCCGAAAAAAACACATCCGGAGCATCATTATTAGACAGTGTGCCGAAAACCCTACCAGCTCTTTCGAAAGCTTCTAAACTTCAGAAAAAAGCAGCAAAGGTTGGTTTTGATTGGGAAGACGTCGGCGATATTTGGGAAAAGGTAAGCGAGGAAATGAAGGAATTTTCTTCTGAGGTTTCTGAAGATCCTCATGAACACAATCTCAAGGCTGAGTTTGGCGACATTTTGTTTGCACTTGTGAATGTAGCCCGCTTTTACAAAATAGAACCGGAGGAAGCGCTGGCCATGACCAATGACAAATTCCGGAGACGGTTCTCGTATATTGAGGAAACAGCGAAGGAAAAGGGAATCGAGCTGGCTGATATGTCTCTTGAGGACATGGACAAACTGTGGAATGAAGCAAAAGAAACTGAGAGGAGATCGTAAATATGAGATTAGATAAATTTTTAAAAGTATCACGGCTGATCAAACGACGTACACTAGCAAAGGAAGTAGCTGACCAGGGACGCATCGCTATTAACGGAAACCAGGCCAAAGCAAGCTCTGACGTAAAACCGGGAGATGAACTAACGGTCCGCTTCGGCCAAAAGCTTGTAACGGTTCAAGTAAATGAGTTAAAAGACACGACGAAAAAAGAAGAAGCTGCAAACATGTATACGATCCTAAAGGAAGAAAAACTCGGCGAATAGGCTTGTTCTAAAAAAATCCCCCGCCTCATACAATGCAGTAATAATGCTAAAAGTATCGAGGATATGGGGGCTGAATAGATGAATTCATATTATGATCAAAAAGATTCTTCGTCTGTTCCGGAACAGCATGATGTGACAATGAAAGGCCGGAAGCATTTAGATATTTCTGGGGTGAAGCAAGTGGAGAGCTTTGATAACGAAGAATTCCTGCTGGAAACGGTGATGGGAATGCTCTCAGTCAGAGGCCAAAACCTTCAGATGAAAAACCTAGATGTTGAAAAAGGGATTGTTTCTATTAAAGGCAGGGTATTTGATTTAGTGTACTTAGACGAACAACAAGGGGATAAAGCTAAAGGGTTTTTTAGCAAGTTGTTTAAATGACGCTAACGACACAATTCTATACAATGCTGGCGATGTCCGGTATGGGCCTCTGGCTTGGGGCGTCGCTTGATACATACCGGCTCTTTGTCATTCGTGCCAAAACAGCCAGATGGCTATTATTTATTCATGATATTCTTTTCTGGATTGTGCAAGGGCTGCTTTTCTTTTATGTCTTGCTACATGTAAATGAGGGAGAATTCAGGCTGTATATCTTTTTAGCGGTTCTGCTGGGCGTTGCGACGTATCAGAGCCTTTGCAAACGAATCTATATAAAAATACTGAAATTCGTCATTTACCTTGTTGTTTCTGTTTATCAATTCTTCAAAAAACTCATTCAGCACGTGTTATTTCGTCCTATTGTGTTGACATGCGGAGCGGTCATCTGGCTGGCGGCGTTTTTATCAAAGAAAACATACCGCCTAATCGTTTTTCTCTCGTCGTGTCTATATAAAATAGCCATGGTTCTGTGTTTTCCGATCCGTTTTATCGCAAAACAATGTTTGAAACTTCTTCCTGTAAAAATGCGTCATACTTTTAGACGTTATTTTGAAAAAGGTGCAGGATTTCTCAAAAAGAAGAAGAAACTATTGGTAACCATAAGAACGACCATTACACGTTTTTTGAAGAGATGAAAGGAGGACCGTCTGGTTTGAATTTTTCCAGAGAACGAACGATAACTGAAATACAAAACGACTATAAAGAACAAGTAGAACGGCAGAATCAGCTGAAGAAAAGAAGACGCAAAGGGCTGTACAGACGGTTGACTGTATTCGGCGCCCTAGTATTCCTGACGGCAATTGTGCTGGCAAGCTCTGTATGGTCCCAAACATCTTCCCTTAGCGCAAAAGAAGAAAAGAAAGAACAGCTTGAAAAAGAACTGAAAAGTTTAAAGACAAAACAAGCGGATTTAAAAGAAGAAATATCCAAATTGAAGGATGAGGATTACGTCACAGAGCTTGCCAGAAGA
>NZ_JAVAXX010000375.1:0-5181 GCF_042709275.1 Bacillus sp. LR_5
CCTCGGCCATTCAGTGCTGATTTGTGATCGTGATGTATATATTGCCGTGTCCGGCAGCTCCAAAAAAGATTACTTAAACAAGTCAATCAGTGAAATGCTGGAAAGAACAATGGATCAGCGCAGCTCCGTGCTTGAGAGTGATGCGAAATCAGTACAGCTTGTGAATGGAATTGATGAGGACATGAATTCTTATACTGTCGGCCCAATTGTGGCGAACGGTGATCCGATAGGTGCTGTGGTGATCTTTTCAAAAGATCAGACAATGGGCGAAGTAGAGCATAAAGCCGTTGAAACAGCAGCTGGATTTTTGGCTCGTCAAATGGAACAGTAGGTCTTATTCCTTTCTTCGAAAATAGGTATGTAAAGAACAGCTCTCCTTGGGACGCTGTTCTTTTTCATGCGTGCCGAAAAAGGTATCCAAGGGTTGGGATGTGGTATAATAACCTCGTTTTTATTTGTGCCGCGGTAATACGTGAACCGTATTGCCCCTGACGTTGGGAAGGAGCTTTTGGATGGACGATTCAATAGGCGTTAAACGGCATTGGATTTGGCAGGGGGCTTTTGTTTTAATTCTGGCAGGCGTCATCACAAAAATTTTAAGCGCTGTTTACAGAGTCCCGTTTCAAAATATTGTCGGCGATGTTGGATTTTATATATATCAGCAGGTATATCCCTTTCTTGGTATTGCGGTCATGCTGTCCACATCAGGATTTCCAGTCATTATTTCAAAGCTGATGAATGATTATAGTGAAAAAAATCATCACACCATATTAAAAATATCTGCGTTGTTTTTGTCTTTAATCGGTATTTTATTATTTCTTTGTTTATATCTGGGTGCTGTTCCTATTGCACTCTTTATGGGAGATTCGCATCTAGCCGTGTTAATTCAAGTGGCCGCGTACGCGTTTCTGCTGTTCCCATTTGTCGCGTTGCTTAGAGGCGGTTTTCAGGGGCGGCACGAAATGCTCCCTTCAGCCTTATCACAGATGACAGAGCAGTTTCTGCGTGTTGCAGTGCTCTTGGGTTTATCATTTTGGCTCGTGAAAAAGGGAGCCTCGCTTTATACTGCGGGAGCGGCAGCCGCTTCAGGCTCTCTTGCCGGAAGTTTGGTTGCATTGATGATACTGGGGTTTTTTTGGTTTAAAACGAATAGAGACAACCAAACGGATAGGCAAAATGAAAATGTCATCACAACAAAAGAATTGACGAAAAAACTGCTTTTATATTCGGTTACAATTTGTGTAAGCAGTTTGCTGCTTTTGTTTATCCAGCTTGTTGATGCTTTGAATTTATATGCATTGCTTTCGGGTGGTGAGACAAGCGAAGAAGCAAAACGCCTAAAGGGGATCTATGATCGGGGACAACCCTTGCTGCAGCTCGGTTCAATTTTCGCGGTAAGCATTGCGACGTCACTCGTTCCGTATATTTCTATGGCTGTAAAAAACAATGAGCTGAAGATCATGAAAGAAAAAATCACGTCATCTTTGAAACTATGCCTTGTGCTCGGTACAGGAGCATCGGCTGGGTTGATTTGCATTCTAAAGCCGGTAAATATCATGCTGTTTCAAAATGGAGAAGGGACAGGTGCGTTACAAGTATTTAGCTGCTCCATTTTGTTTGCATCTATGGCGGTAACGGCAGCGGCAGTCTTACAGGGAGCGGGGTACACAGTTTTTCCAGCGATAGCGGTGGGCGCGGGTGTTGCGGTGAAATGGGTGTTAAACACACTTTTGGTTCCGCGCTATGGGATTGAAGGCGCATCGCTTGCGACAGCTGCTTCCTTTGCGGCTGTCGCCGGCCTTAACTTGTATCAGCTTCGGCAAAAGGAATGGCTCGATAAGCTTAGAGGCGTTTTGATTCCGATTATTGGATCTGCTCTTTTGATGTCAGCTGTTTTGCTTGCGTATACGCGTCTCTGGACTTTCTTGTTTCCTGCAACAGGAAGAGGAGCGGCTGTGATTGAGAGTCTTTCTGCTGTTGCCATTGGTGGCGCGGTGTTTATTTATTGTATGATGAGATTGGGAATATTTACAGATGAAGAGCTGAACAGTGTGCCATTCGGCAGCAAGTTAAGCAAATTCATGAGAAGGAGAGAACAAAATGGCGGGTAAAATTACAGTCGTCGGACTTGGTGCCGGAGACATGGACCAATTGACAATTGGTATACACAAGCTGCTGACGAAGGCAGATACGCTGTATGTCAGAACCAAGGATCATCCTTTAATTGAGGAGCTTGAAAAAGAAACGAAGAACATCCGTTTCTTTGATGATATATATGAGAAACATGATCAGTTCGAGGCGGTATATGAAGAAATTGCGGATACCCTCTTTGAAGCGGCGCGGCGTGAGGACGTGGTTTATGCTGTGCCGGGACATCCGTTTGTCGCAGAAAAAACAGTTCAGCTGCTGACGGAGCGGCAGGAAAAGGAAAACGTTCAAGTGAAAGTCGCGGGGGGACAAAGTTTCCTTGATGCCACATTCAATGCCTTGCAAATTGACCCGATTGAAGGTTTTCAATTTGTGGATGCCGGCACATTGTCTGCGGATGAGCTTGAGCTCAGACATCATCTGATCATATGTCAGGTTTACGACCAAATGACGGCTTCTGAAGTCAAGCTGACATTGATGGAGAAGCTGCCTGATGATTATGAGGTCGTCATTGTGACTGCAGCAGGCAGCCGTGGCGAGGAGATCAGGACAGTGCCATTATTTGAGCTGGACCGCAATGTCGCCTTGAACAACTTAACAAGTGTGTATATTCCGCCGATTAAAGAAGAGAAGCTGCTTTATCACGAATTCTCCACGTTCCGAAGCATCATCAGAGAGCTTCGCGGACCTAATGGATGTCCGTGGGATAAAAAGCAGACGCATCAGTCATTAAAGCAGTACATGATTGAAGAATGTTACGAGCTTCTCGAAGCTATTGACGAAGAAGACACAGACCATATGATCGAAGAGCTTGGCGACGTTTTGCTTCAGGTCTTGCTTCACGCGCAAATTGGTGAAGATGAAGGTTATTTCACAATTGATGATGTCATAAAAGGAATCAGTGAAAAAATGGTCAGAAGACATCCCCATGTGTTTAAAGATGTTAAGGTTCAGGATGAAAACGATGTTTTGGCCAATTGGGAAGATATAAAAAAGGCCGAAAAAAATACGTCTGAATCATCGTTACTAGACAGCGTACCGAAAACCCTTCCAGCTCTTTCGAAAGCTGCTAAATTGCAGAAAAAAGCAGCGAATGTCGGTTTTGACTGGGAAGACGTCAGCGATATTTGGGAAAAGGTAAGTGAGGAAATGAAGGAATTTTCTTCTGAGGTTTCTGAAGCTCCTCACGAACACAATCTTAAAGCTGAGTTTGGCGACATTTTGTTCGCGCTGGTGAATGTAGCCCGCTTCTACAAAATAGAGCCAGAGGAAGCGCTGACCATGACTAATGACAAATTCCGGAGACGGTTCTCGTACATTGAGGAAACAGCGAAGGAAGAGGGAGTCGAGTTGGCTGATATGTCCCTTGAGGACATGGACAAACTGTGGAATGAAGCAAAAGAAACTGAGAGGAGATCATAGATATGAGATTAGATAAATTTTTGAAAGTATCACGGCTGATCAAACGGCGTACACTAGCGAAGGAAGTAGCTGACCAAGGACGAATCTCTATTAACGGAAACCAAGCTAAAGCAAGCTCTGACGTAAAACCGGGAGATGAACTAACGGTCCGCTTCGGCCAAAAGCTTGTAACGGTTCAAGTTAATGAATTGAAAGACACGACGAAAAAAGAAGAAGCTGCAAACATGTACACGATTCTAAAAGAAGAAAAACTCGGCGAATAGGCTTGTTCTAAAAAAATCCCCTACCTCATACAATGCAGTAATAATGCTAAAAGTATCGAGGATATGGGGGCTGAATAGATGAATTCATATTATGATCAAAAAGGTTCTTCGTCTGTTCCGGAACAGCATGATGTGACAATGAAAGGCCGGAAGCATTTAGATATTTCTGGGGTTAAGCATGTGGAGAGTTTTGATAACGAAGAATTCCTGCTGGAAACGGTGATGGGAATGCTCTCCGTCAGAGGCCAAAACCTGCAGATGAAAAATCTTGATGTGGAAAAAGGGATTGTTTCGATTAAAGGCAGGGTATTTGATTTAGTGTACTTAGACGAACAACAAGGGGATAAAGCTAAAGGGTTTTTTAGCAAGTTGTTTAAATGACGCTGACGACACAATTCTATACAATGCTGGCGATGTCCGGTATGGGTCTCTGGCTTGGTGCTTCGCTTGATACATACCGGCTCTTTGTCATTCGTGCCAAAACAGCCAGATGGCTATTATTTATTCATGATATTCTTTTCTGGATTGTGCAAGGGCTGCTTTTCTTTTATGTCTTGCTTCATGTAAATGAGGGAGAATTCAGGATTTACATCTTTTTAGCGGTTCTGCTGGGCGTTGCGACGTATCAGAGCCTTTGCAAACGAATCTATATAAAAATACTGAAATTCGTCATTTACCTTGTTGTATCTGTTTATCAATTCTTCAAAAAACTCATTCAGCACGTGTTATTTCGTCCTATTGTGTGGACATGCGGAGCGATCATCTGGATGGCGGCATTTTTATTCAAGAAAACATACCGTCTTATTGGTTTTCTCCTGCTGTGTCTATATAAAATAGTCATGGTTCTGTGTTTTCCGATCCGTTTTATCGCGAAACAATGTTTGAAACTTCTTCCTGTGAAAATGCGTCTAACTTTTAGACGTTATTTTGAAAAAGGTGCAGGATTTCTCAAAAAGAAGAAGAAACTATTGATAACCATAAGAACGACCATTACACGGTTTTTGAAGAAATGAAAGGAGGACCGTCTGGTTTGAATTTTTCCAGGGAACGAACGATAACTGAAATACAAAACGACTATAAAGAACAAGTAGAACGGCAAAATCAGCTGAAGAATCGAAGACGCAAAGGGCTGTACAGACGGTTAACTGTATTCGGCGCCCTAGTATTCCTGACGGCAATTGTGCTGGCAAGCTCTGTATGGTCCCAAACATCTTCCCTTAGTGCAAAAGAAGAAAAGAAAGAACAGCTTGAAAAAGAACTGAAAAGTTTAAAGACAAAACAAACGGATTTAAAAGAAGAAATATCCAAATTGAAGGATGAGGATTACGTCACAGAGCTTGCCAGAAGG
>NZ_JAVAXX010000376.1:0-5144 GCF_042709275.1 Bacillus sp. LR_5
ATATATCTGACAGTTTTATCAAAGATGTAGAAAAATGGTTCGGGTCATACGAGGCGAAGGGCAAAGCGACAGGCCTTGAGAAGCCTGAGTTCCACACGGAAAAACTGACGAGAAAAAAAGAAACAGAGCAGGCTCATTTGTGCCTTGGATTTAAAGGCTTAGAGGTTGGCCATGAACGTATTTATGATTTAATCGTCCTCAACAATGTGCTCGGAGGCAGCATGAGCAGCCGGCTGTTCCAAGATGTGCGTGAAGATAAAGGACTTGCTTATTCTGTTTACAGCTATCACAGCTCATATGAAGACAGCGGAATGCTAACGATTTACGGCGGAACGGGTGCAAATCAGCTTCAGCAGCTGTCGGAAACAATTCAAGAAACCCTTGCCATATTAAAACGTGACGGCATTACCTCGAAAGAACTGGAAAACAGCAAAGAGCAAATGAAGGGAAGCTTAATGCTGAGCTTAGAAAGCACAAACAGCAAAATGAGCCGAAACGGAAAAAATGAACTGCTGCTCGGCAAACATAAAACATTAGATGAAATCATCAATGAATTAAACGCCGTGAACTTAGAGCGTGTTAACGGCCTTGCCAGACAATTGTTTACTGAAGACTATGCATTAGCACTTATCAGCCCTTCCGGCAATATGCCGTCTTAAAATGGAAAGCCTGCTCCATAATGGAGCAGGCATTTTTTAATCCCTTTCATCATACATAGTACAAGGGGGTGACAGACATGCGGCTCAGTGAATTATCGGGAAAGGAAATTGTAGACATCAAAAGAGCTGAACGGCTCGGAGTGCTCGGCCAGACCGATTTGGAAATCAATGAACAGGATGGACAGATTACAGCACTCCTCATTCCCACAGTTAAGTGGTTTGGTTTGAGAAAGCAAGGTCATGACATTCGTGTCCCATGGCATCATATTCAAAAGATCGGTTCAGATATGATTATATTAGATGTACCTGAGGAAATGCCTCCCCGACAAGAGTAAATAGCCCAATTGACTGTGAAGCGGGCTCTAAAGAAAACATCTGAAACATCGGCTGCCGGAGCCGATGTTTTTTTATATGGAAAAAGCGCATCTTTTATATTCACCGGTATTTCCTTTTGATCATAAGATGAAGGGGAGCTTAACAACTAGAGATCCAGTATATACAAAGAAGGTGAACGTTTAGAATGTTAACCGGATTGAAAATTGCAGTTATCGGCGGTGACGCAAGACAGCTCGAAATTATAAGAAAGCTCACTGAACAGCAGGCTGACATCTATCTTGTCGGTTTTGACCAATTGGATCACGGTTTTACCGGGGCAGTAAAATGCAATATTGATGAAATTCCTTTTCAGCAAATAGACAGCATCATTCTTCCAGTATCCGCGACAACAGGAGAAGGTGTCGTATCAACTGTATTTTCTAATGAAGAAGTTGTGTTAAAACAGGACCATCTCGACAGAACGCCTGCACATTGTGTCATTTTCTCAGGAATTTCTAACGCCTATTTAGAAAACATTGCAGCTCAGGCAAAAAGAAAACTTGTAAAACTGTTTGAGCGGGATGACATTGCGATATACAACTCTATTCCGACAGTAGAAGGAACGATCATGCTGGCTATTCAGCACACGGATTATACGATACACGGATCACAGGTGGCCGTTCTCGGTCTGGGGCGCACCGGGATGACGATTGCCCGTACATTTGCCGCGCTCGGGGCGAATGTAAAAGTGGGGGCAAGAAGTTCAGCGCATCTGGCACGTATCACTGAAATGGGGCTCGTTCCTTTTCATACCGATGAGCTGAAAGAGCATGTAAAAGATATAGATATTTGCATTAATACCATACCGAGTATGATTTTAAATCAAACGGTACTTTCTAGCATGACACCAAAAACCTTAATATTGGATCTGGCCTCACGTCCCGGGGGAACGGATTTTAAATATGCCGAGAAACAAGGGATTAAAGCACTTCTTGCTCCCGGGCTTCCAGGGATTGTCGCTCCTAAAACAGCTGGGCAAATCCTTGCAAACGTCTTGAGCAAGCTTTTGGCTGAAATACAAGCTGAGGAGGGGAAATAAGGATGTCGTCATTAAAAGGAAAAAGAATCGGGTTTGGGCTGACCGGGTCGCATTGCACATATGAAGCGGTTTTCCCGCAAATTGAGGAGTTGGTCAACGAAGGAGCTGAAGTCCGTCCGGTTGTCACATTTAATGTAAAATCTACAAATACCCGATTTGGAGAGGGCGCAGAATGGGTTAAAAAAATTGAAGACCTGACTGGATATGAGGCCATTGATTCGATTGTAAAGGCAGAACCTCTTGGGCCGAAGCTGCCCCTTGACTGCATGGTCATTGCGCCTTTAACAGGCAATTCAATGAGCAAGCTGGCAAATGCCATGACGGACAGCCCGGTGCTGATGGCGGCAAAAGCGACAATCCGGAACAATCGGCCTGTCGTTCTGGGTATCTCGACAAATGATGCTCTTGGTTTAAACGGAACAAATTTAATGAGGCTCATGTCAACAAAAAATATCTTTTTTATTCCATTCGGGCAAGATGATCCATTTAAAAAACCGAATTCAATGGTAGCCAAAATGGATCTGCTTCCGCAAACGATTGAAAAGGCACTCATGCACCAGCAGCTTCAGCCGATTCTAGTTGAGAATTATCAGGGAAATGACTAAATTTACAGAAAATCTTTCCCAAACTAAAAAATTCGGTCATCACCCGCATATTCTATGGTAAAATAAAACGTAAAATCATAGTCAAATCAATTCAATGAAGCTGATTGGCGGAAGGAGTTTTACAGATGGGAAGAGGTTTACACGTAGCTGTTGTCGGAGCGACAGGGGCTGTGGGACAACAAATGCTTAAAACACTTGAAGACAGAAACTTTGAAATGGACACACTTACATTGCTATCTTCAAAACGCTCTGCGGGGACAAAAGTCACGTTTAAAGGCCAAGAGCTGACTGTTCAGGAAGCTTCTCCTGAGAGCTTTGAAGGGGTAAATATTGCTTTGTTCAGCGCCGGCGGAAGCGTATCACAAGCATTGGCACCAGAAGCTGTAAAACGCGGCGCTATTGTTATAGATAATACGAGTGCGTTCCGCATGGATGAAAATACACCGCTTGTTGTGCCAGAAGTGAATGAGGCAGACTTGCATGAACACAACGGCATTATTGCCAATCCAAACTGCTCTACAATCCAAATGGTTGCGGCACTTGAACCGATCCGCAAAGCATATGGCTTAAACAAGGTCATCGTATCAACTTACCAGGCAGTATCAGGAGCGGGTAATGAAGCTGTAAAAGAGCTTTACAGCCAAACACAGGCGATTTTAAATAAAGAAGAAATAGAGCCTGAGATCATGCCTGTAAAAGGTGACAAAAAACACTATCAAATCGCCTTCAACGCGATTCCGCAAATCGATAAATTCCAAGATAACGGCTATACGTTTGAGGAAATGAAAATGATAAATGAAACGAAAAAAATCATGCACATGCCTGACCTTCAAGTAGCGGCTACATGTGTGAGACTGCCAATCCAAACTGGGCACTCAGAGTCCGTCTACATCGAAATAGACCGTGATGACGCTACAGTTGAAGATATTAAAAATCTATTGAAAGAAGCTCCGGGCGTGACACTTCAGGATGATCCAAGCCAGCAGCTTTATCCGATGCCTGCTGATGCTGTCGGCAAAAACGATGTGTTTGTAGGCCGCATCCGCAAAGACTTGGACAGAGCAAACGGTTTTCATTTATGGGTTGTTTCTGATAACCTATTAAAAGGCGCGGCATGGAACTCTGTTCAAATTGCAGAAAGCCTGAAAAAACTAAACCTCGTATAAAAGAGAGAATTTTCTAAAGACGAATAGAAGAGAGTAAGGCGCTATCAGCCTGCTCTCTTCTGTTACGTCCGAATAATTTGGAGTGAAAACAGTGAAGATAATTGTTCAAAAGTTCGGCGGAACATCAGTAAAAGATGATAAAGGCCGCAAACTGGCTTTAGGGCATATTAAAGAAGCAATCAGTGAAGGATATAAGGTTGTCGTTGTCGTTTCAGCGATGGGCCGAAAAGGAGACCCGTATGCAACAGATTCTTTGCTTGGGCTGCTTTACGGCGATCAGTCAGCGATTTCTCCTAGGGAACAGGATTTGCTTTTATCTTGCGGAGAGACTATTTCCTCTGTCGTCTTTACAAGCATGCTGCTTGATAACGGTGTGAAAGCAGCTGCGCTGACAGGGGCTCAGGCTGGCTTTTTAACGAATGATCAGCATACCAATGCGAAAATCATTGAAATGAAACCGGAGCGTTTATTCAGTGTGCTCGCCAATCATGATGCGGTAGTCGTCGCAGGCTTCCAGGGCGCAACTGAAAAGGGTGATACAACTACAATCGGCAGAGGGGGCAGCGATACGTCTGCAGCCGCACTCGGAGCAGCTGTTGATGCTGAATACATCGATATTTTCACCGATGTAGAAGGTGTGATGACTGCTGACCCAAGAGTGGTGGAAAATGCAAAACCGCTTCCTGTTGTGACGTATACGGAAATCTGCAACCTGGCGTATCAGGGGGCCAAGGTCATTCATCCGCGTGCGGTGGAAATCGCAATGCAGGCCAAGGTTCCGATCCGCGTCCGTTCGACTTATTCGAATGATAAAGGTACATTGGTGACATCACATCACTCTTCCAAGGTCGGCAGTGATGTTTTTGAAAGGCTGATTACGGGAATCGCACATGTCAAAGATGTCACGCAGTTCAAAGTGCCTGCGAAAATCGGCCAGTATAATGTTCAGACTGAAGTGTTCAAGGCTATGGCAAACGCTGGAATCAGTGTCGATTTCTTTAACATTACACCTAGTGAAATCGTCTATACGGTAGCCGGAAATAAAACAGAAACAGCTCAGCGTATTTTAATGGATATGGGCTATGATCCAATGGTGACGAGAAACTGCGCGAAGGTATCGGCGGTCGGCGCGGGCATTATGGGTGTTCCCGGTGTTACGTCCAAAATTGTATCGGCTCTTTCAGAAAAAGAAATTCCGATCCTTCAGTCGGCTGACAGCCATACGACGATATGGGTGCTCGTCCATGAAGCGGATATGGTTCCTGCTGTAAACGCTTTGCATGAAGTGTTTGAACTTTCG
>NZ_JAVAXX010000377.1:0-4978 GCF_042709275.1 Bacillus sp. LR_5
TGCTCTGAGCCTTTTTACTTCGTGAGGCGTAAGCTCTCTGGCATCGCCCGTGTGCAGGCCTCGCAGGTTTAAAAACGCGTATTCCTCACGCTTCAGCTTGATTACCTCATGTCCGATCGCTTCAAACATGCGGCGCACCTGTCTGTTGCGTCCCTCATGGATCGTCAGCTGAATAATGCTTGTCTGCTTTTTCTTATCCAAAGACAGCAGCTTCGCTTTAGCAGGCGCTGTTTTGCCTTCCTCCAGCCTAATTCCGCGCTCCAGCTTTCTGAGCAGCTCTTTAGGCGGGATTCCTTTCACCTTCGCCACGTATGTTTTGTCTATTTCATACTTAGGATGCATTAGCTTATTGGCGAATTCGCCGTCATTGGTTAAAAGCAAAAGACCGCTCGTATCATAGTCCAGACGCCCAATCGGATAAATGCGCTGCGGAATATTTTTAAAAAAGTCCGTCACCACTTTGCGTCCTTTATCATCTTGCGCTGCGGAAATAACGCCTCTTGGTTTATATAAGAGAAAGTAAACCGGCTCTTCGCGTTCAACCTTTAACCCGTTTACCTCAATCTGATCAGAACCGGTGACCTTAACACCTAGCTCTGTTACTACTTTGCCATTCACCTTTACTTTTCCTTCTTTAATCAGCTCTTCTGCCTTTCTGCGCGACGCAACTCCGGCATGAGCAATCACTTTTTGCAGTCTTTCCATGTCTTTCACCTCAAGTATTATCTTACTTTTTTCAACCTTAACAAACAAGCTTTTTCAAATTCCTATGCCAAATCTAAAAAAAACGCCGTTTTCAGGCGCTCCCAAATAATAACGTAACGATGATGATAGATGCAACTACGCCGATTAAATCTGCAAGAAGTCCCACCTTTAATGCATCACCCATTTTTTTAATGCCGACTGCTCCGAAATACACAGTCAGTACGTAAAGCGTTGTATCTGTAGATCCCTGCATGACGGAAGCCAGCCTGCCGATAAAGGAATCGGGCCCGTATACTGCAATTAAATCGGTCGTCATTCCAAGTGCGGCCGTACCGGAGATCGGGCGGATCAGAGCAAGCGGCACTACTTCAGCAGGGATGCCGATAGCGGAGAAAGCCGGTTTTAAAAGATCCATTATAAAATCAAGCGCGCCTGATGATCTGAAAACAGTTATAGCGACAAGCATTCCGACTAAATAGGGGATAATGGAAAAGGCAATTTCTATCCCCTCTTTCCCGCCTTCGACAAACGATTCATATGTCGGAACCTTTTTGATCGTTCCATAAAGAAGAATTCCGGCAATAATGATTGGAATCATGGCTAAAGACAGCCAGTTGATGATTTCCATCCGCTCACCTTCCCTTCTTTTTGCGGCGGTAATAAAAATACCGATCAATGATAATGGCACCGATTCCGGAAATAAGCGTTGCCAAAATGCTTGGCCCGACGATATCTGTCGGCGTTTTGGAGGAATAAGCCATTCGGACAGCGATCACCGTTGTCGGGATGAGTGTGATGCAGGACGTATTAACAGCTAAAAAAGTAATCATCGACCGGCTTGCTTCCGATCGGTTTCCATTCAGCTTTTTCATTTGTTCCATTGCTTTAATGCCAAGCGGAGTTGCTGCATTTCCGAGGCCGAAGAAATTCGCCATAAGATTAGATAAAATATAGCCCATCGCCGGGTGATCCGGCGGTATATCAGGGAACAGCTTAGATATAAAAGGCCTGCACATCCGGCTGAAAATATCCAAAAGCCCTGACTGCTCGGCGATTTTCATTAAACCAAGCCAGAAAACAAGCACGCTCATCAATCCAAATGAGATCGTAATCGCTTCTTTCGCACCCTTAAACACGGCTTCATTTACATCTTGCAGTGTTCCGTTGCACATCGCAAAAACGAGTCCGATCACTGTTAAACTGACCCAAATTATATTGACCATTTTGCTCCGCCTGCCGCATTCAGAAAGATTGATTTAAACGTTTCAAAAAATTGTTTCTTCGGTTTTTGATGCCGCTCATTTTCATAATAGATCGGCACTTTTGCGATGGTTTCATCGTTGAACATGATCTCCATGTGCCCTACGATATCAGGGATTTTCGAGGCATCTTTTTCCCATGCTTTTTTCGGCTTGAGCAGTGTGGTATTAATTTTCACATCTTCTTTTTCCTCTTCGGTCAGCAAATAGGTGATATCACGTTTGATAAAAGCCTTCGATTCATAAAATGTGCCTTTCAGCTTTGGAATATCTCCTTTTTTTGCAATTAAATAGGTTTGATAATGCTCAAACACATAGTTAAACATCTTCATATGGTCATCCCAATCATTAGGGTCATTAATGGTGACGGCTATCAGGTCAATGCCGTCCTTTGAAGCCGTAGAGACCAGTGTCCGTTTTGCAAGTTTTGTATAGCCTGTTTTTCCTCCTGTGCTGTACGGATATAGCATGGTCAGCAGTTTATTTTTGTTTTTCCATACGCTTTCCATCGTTTCCGCTTTGTATATTTTTGTACCTGAAATCTTTTGATAGTCTTTCAGCTTCATAGCATACTTAGTTAAAATGGCCATGTCATAGGCTGTTGAATAATGATTTTCATGGTCGTCCAATCCGTGCGGGTTTTGAAAACGGGTGTTCTTCATACCAAGCTGCTCGGCTTTTTGATTCATCATATAAACAAACCCATCGAGGCTCCCACCGACATGCTCAGCAATCGCGACAGCGGCGTCGTTTCCTGATCTTAGCATCAGGCCATACACAAGATCTTTCAGCTTCACTTTTTGACCTTCTGTTAAATAAATGGCGGAGCCTTCTGTTCTGACAGCATTTGCCGAAACCGTCACCGTTTGATCCATTTTGCCGGATTCGATGGCGAGGACGGCGGTCATAATTTTTGTGATGCTCGCGATCCGCCTTTTTTGATGCTCATCCTTGGCATATAACACTCTGCCTGACGCACCGTCAATAATGATCGCGCTTTTTGCACTGACATCTATAGTAGCATGTGCTGTATTCACATTTACAGTTGCAATTAGAAAAGAAATCATGATCACGAATACTGCTTTTTTGAAAATGCGCATGTTTGCTCACGTCCTTGTGGTGGTTTGTACAAGTTTATGCGCATGTCCATCAGTTATGAATAACAATTATATTTCTGGAAGCAAACATAAAAAAACTCTCCCTGAAAAAGGGAGAGTAAACGTTATCTGATTGGCGCCATGCTTGATCCGGACGCTTCGTAATGAGCCAGCTCTTCCCTCATCTTCAGAAAGGCCGCGCTCAACGGCAATAATAATTGCTCAAGCGACGCAGGAACAGCATGATAAAACTCAATTGCGCTGACCCCAGTATAAGACGCCCGGCTATTTTCACACCACGTGTCTTTTTTCGGCATAAAGAACTCTTCAATGCATTGGTGATACACATTATAAAGTGTTTTTTCCGCTCTGGCTTCCTGAAAAGGCTCCTGCATCAGGAGACGGCGGCACGCTTCTGCGCCTCCTTCACAAAATACTGCCATTCTTCTCAGAGTGCTCAGCACATCACAGCAGTATCCTTTTTCAATAGGCAATTCAGCCTGTAAGGACTCAAGTGTCGTTTGATTTAGGTAATCGTTCACGGTATTGACAACCATTGATAAGAATTCGCCTGTTTTTTGAGTCTGCGCTCGCACAATCGAATGTCCCATTTCGTTTGGTATCTTCCCCTCATGTCTTTGTCTCTCACATTTTGCTTCTTTCATGATAGCTTCTTCCTTATATCTTATGATGATGAAAAAGCGCGATTCATTAAACTTCTATTTTATATCTTCGAAGGTTTGGTTAAAGTTTTCAAAAAATAAATCTGCTTCTTCTTGAAGAACGTCTTCTTCCGCATTTTCAGGCAGCGGCGGAAGCTCGTCCAGCGTTTTCAGACCGAATTGTTCAAGAAAAGTCGGCGTAGTACCGTATAAAATGGCCCGCCCCGGACCATCGGCACGCCCTACTTCACACAATAGCGCCTTCGCGACAAGACTGTGTAAAATCCGCTCTGATTTTACTCCTCTGATTTCTTCAATTTCTGCTCTCGTAATTGGCTGTTTGTATGAAACAATGGCCAGTACTTCTAAAGATGCTTGAGAAAGGCCCTTTGACGGCACTTCAATCAGTTTTTTCAAGTAAGGCGCAAAGTCTTTTTTGGTAGAGAGCATGTACGTATCTGCATACTCAATAAGTTCAATCCCTCGTGTATCTCCGCGGTATTCGTCCGCCACATCCGCCATGATCGTGTTCAGTTCAGGCTCTTCGATTTCAAGCACTGTTAACAGCTGCTTTTTTGTAAGCCCTTCATCGCCTGCCGCATAAAGAAGGGCTTCCACAATAGCTTTCCAATTCACGATATCAAGCCCCATGAATGGATTCACTCCCCGTAATGTAAATATCTGAAAAATTGTGCTCCTGTTCAATGAGGACCAGCTGATTTTTCATCAGCTCGAGAACAGCTAGAAAGGTCACTACTAAATGTTCTTTTTGCTCATATGGAAACAGATCCATAAAGTTGATTCTCGTTCCTCTAGATTTCAAGCTGTGCACGATTTCGTTCATTCTGGCTTCGATTGGTATGTCCTGTCTTGTAATTGTTGTTTCCATCGGCCTGTTTATTTTTTTGCGTTTCAGCACTTTTTGAAAAGCTCCGATCATATCATAGACCGTGACAGAGAGCTTTTGCTCAGACTGTTTTACTTCTTTTGCATATTCACTCAAATCACTCGGCGGTTTCGTGAACGATTTTTGTCTTTCTTCTTCCCGTTCTTTTAATTCCTTCGCCGCATCTTTATATTTTCGATACTCAATCAGCTTTTCAATCAGTTCCTCCCGCGGATCTTCTTCTTCAAGCAATTCATCTTCAAAAAGCTCCTCCTCTTGCTTTGGGAGCAGCATTCTGCTTTTAATGCTGAGCAGCGTGGCAGCCATAACCAAATACTCGCTGGCCATATCGAGCTCAAGCACACGCAT
>NZ_JAVAXX010000378.1:0-5000 GCF_042709275.1 Bacillus sp. LR_5
CTTCTACCTCTCTCAAAAGCTCCCGGGCCGATTTCCGCAATGCCCCCTGCCCGAAAATCGCCCACTGCTCAGTATAGTCAGAGGTTGCAACATGAATTTGAGTCGCAATATTATTTAAAGCCTGAGCAAGCTTTTCTATCCGCTCATCAGCCGTCTCATTTTCTTTCGTAAAAATCACTTCAACTCTGTGATTGGTCTGTTTTTTCTCAAGCCCTTTTACGAGATGTGCGTCAAAAACAACAATAACCCTGTTCCCTGTATACGATTGATATTCCGCCATTTTCTGAATCAGTACGTCTCTCGCCTCTTCAAAACTGTTCGCTTTTAAATCCTTCAGCTGCGGCCAGGCTCCAATCATGTTGTATCCGTCTACTAACAGGATATCCATGGGTCTTTATTCTCCCAGAGGGTTTCGTTTCCGGTAGACTTCATACATCAAAAGACCAGCCGCGACAGATGCATTCAGTGAAGTTACCTTCCCGGCCATCGGGAGTTTAATGAGAAAATCACACTTTTCTTTAACGAGGCGGCCCATCCCTTTTCCTTCACTTCCAATGACTAAAGCCAAAGGCATATTGCCGTCCATATTGCGGTAATCTTCACGCGCGGATGCATCCGTTCCGACAACCCAGATCCCCCGCTCTTTCATTTCTTCTAACGTCCGCGCCAAATTGGTGACTCTTGCTACAGGAATGTGCTCAATTGCCCCTGTTGAAGCTTTAGCCACTGTTGTTGTCAGCCCGACAGCTCTCCGCTTTGGAATCACGATGCCATGGGCGCCGACCGCATCAGCCGTTCTCATAATGGAACCGAGATTATGAGGGTCTTCAAGCTCGTCCAGAATGAGGAAGAAAGGCTGTTCATTTCTTTCTTCGGCTGCTTTATATAAATCGTCCAGTTCTGCATATTCATACGCTGCAACCTGTGCCACTACGCCTTGATGCTGCCCTGTCACCATTTGATCGAGTTTTTTTCTCGGGACATATTGAATCGTGATTCCCTGCTTTTTCGCAAGCTCAATCACCTGCTGTGCTTGTCCCTTTACGGTGTTTTCCGCCATCCACAGCTTATACAGCTTACGATCTGATTTTAACGTCTCGATCACTGCATTTTTCCCTATGACGTAATCATGTTGCTGACTCATTTGTTTTCCTCCCTGACGTTCCGAATTGTATAGCTTCGGCAACGAGCTGACTAAGTCTTTCCTCTTTTTTCTCTAGAAAAAGATAGCCAAGCAGCGCTTCAAATGCTGTACTATAGCGGTATGTCTGAACATCTGTATTTTTAGGTGTCGTTCCCGACTTCGCATTTCTGCCTCTTTTCAGCACCGCTTCCTCTTCTTCCGTAAAAAATGATTGATCCTGCAGAAAGAATAGGATCTCAGCCTGTGACTTTGCCGACACGATCCGGCTTGATTTCTTATGAAGATCATTTGGTTTGGTAAAACCCTGCTTAAGCAGGTGATGCCTTACATACACTTCAAAAATGGCATCACCTATATAAGCAAGCGCAAGACCGTTAAGCTGCTTTGAATCTTTTATCGTTTCAAAATCAAGCATCCGTTATTCTCCCCGTTTCCAGCGAGTGCCTTGAGCCGTATCTTCAAGAATGATATTCATGCTTTTCAGCTGGTCGCGGATCTGATCTGACAGTGCAAAATCGCGATTTCGGCGCGCTTCATTTCTTTTTTCGATTAAGTCTTCAATCTCTTGATCGAGAAGTTCCTGCTCGCCCAATGAAAAACCGAGGACAGATACAATGCGGTCAAACATGCCGATAAACGCCGTAATCACATGATCAGCCGTATGATCTTTCTGAAGATAATAATTGGCATGCTTCGCTAAGTCGAACAAGACAGAGATGGCATTCGCCGTATTAAAATCATCGTCCATCGCCTCTTCGAATGCTTTGCGGTGTTCTTCAACTTTCTCAAGCCATTGATCGTCATCTTCCGTTAAATTCGTACTGCTGTTCAGACGGTGCTGAAGGTTGCTGTACGCTGTTTTCAAACGATTAAATGCGCTTTTCGTATTCTCCAGAAGCTCTTCTGAATAGTTAATCGGGTGGCGATAATGAACAGATAGCATAAAGAATCTCAAAAGCTGCGGATCATGCTGTTTAATGATGTCATGCACAAGCACAAAGTTGCCCAGTGATTTTGACATTTTTTCATTATCAATATTGATATAGCCATTATGGAGCCAGTACTTCGCAAACGTTTTTCCTGTCAGTGCCTCAGATTGCGCAATTTCGTTTTCATGGTGAGGGAATGTTAAATCCTGTCCGCCCGCATGGATATCAATCTGGTCACCCAGATACTTTTTCACCATCGCTGAGCATTCAATGTGCCAGCCCGGACGGCCTTTTCCCCAAGGGCTATCCCAAGAGATTTCTCCTTCTTTCGCCGCTTTCCACAGCGCGAAATCAAGAGCATCTTCTTTTTTCTCGCCGACCCGGATGCGTGCACCTGATCTCAGTTCATCAATAGATTGCTGAGAAAGCTTTCCGTATCCTTCAAATGCTCTTGTTTTGAAATAAACGTCACCTTCTGATTCATAAGCGTATCCCTTTTTCACGAGCTGATCTACGAATTCGATAATCGCATCCATGTTTTCCATCACTCGCGGATGAAGGTCGGCTTTTCGGCAGCCGAGCGCACCTACATCTTCAAAGTATGCTTTAATAAAACGCTCTGAAATGGTAGGTACGTCCTCACCGAGTTCATTTGCCGCTTTAATTAATTTATCGTCTACGTCTGTAAAGTTAGAGACATACTGCACATCATAGCCTTTATACTCCAGATAGTTTCGAACCGTATCGTATACGATAGCCGGACGAGCGTTTCCGATGTGAATGTAATTGTAAACCGTCGGTCCGCACACGTACATTTTCACTTTTCCCTCTTCAAGAGGAACGAATGTTTCCTTCTGTCTAGTCAATGTATTATAAAGAGTGATTGTCATTTTTGATTGATCCTTTCTTTTCTGTCTTCAAGTTCTGCCTTCAGCTCTAAAATCTGGTGTTCCAAAGACTTAAAGCGATCAGCAACCGGATCGGGCAAATCCTGATGGTTTAAATCGCGTCTTACTTTCTTGCCATTTTGTACAACGACCCGTCCAGGGATGCCGACAACTGTTGAAAAATCAGGAACATCGTGCAGCACGACTGAACCAGCTCCAATCTTTGAGCCTTCACCGACAGTAATTGAACCGAGCACTTTAGCACCTGTGGCTATCAATGCGTCATCTTTAATCGTTGGGTGCCTTTTTCCCTTTTCTTTCCCCGTTCCCCCGAGGGTAACCCCCTGAAAAACGGTTACGTTATTGCCGATTTCACATGTCTCCCCAATGACAACCCCCATACCGTGGTCTATGAAAAATCTTCTCCCGATAGTAGCGCCGGGGTGGATTTCGATCCCGGTAAAAAATCGGCTTACCTGAGATATAAGGCGTGCAAGGAAATAAAATTTTCGTTTATATAAAGCATGTGCAATCCGATGCGCCCATATAGCATGTAAACCGGAATAAGTTAAAATCACTTCAAAATAGCTTCTTGCTGCAGGATCTTGATCGAACACTGTATCAATGTCTTCTTTGAGCATTCTAAAAAACACATGCTTCCCCCCACTTCTCTATCTGATTTCCTCTTCACCCAATAAAAAAAGCGCCTCTGCATGAAAACATGACAGAGACGCTTTAACCGCGCGGTTCCACTCTGTTTGAAAAGCAGACTTCTGCTCTCCCAACTTCAGCCTGTAACGGCGGCGGCCGCCTTTGAATACTGATTTCGAAAAATGTTCTTCAAAGGTCTTAAGGGCGCACTTCTAAAACCCGGCTCATGGATCTCTCTCAGCCAATGAAGATCCTTTCTGTAAAGGCCTAAAGCTCTATACTCTTCCCTGTCAACAATCATTTATTTAGATATTTTTTAAACGCTGAATTGCAGTTTCTTTACCGATCAATTCAATTGATTGCGGCAGTTCCGGACCGTGAGTTTGCCCTGTTACGGCAACACGAATCGGCATAAACAGTTTTTTCCCTTTATGGCCAGTTTCTTTCTGCACTGCTTTGATTGATGCTTTGATGTTATCCGGAGTGAACTCCTCAAGCTCTTCAAGCTTCGCAGCGAATGTGCTGAGCACTTCAGGAACCTGTTCCTCTTCCAGAACAGCTTTTGCTTCTTGATTATACTCGATCTCATCCGTAAAGAACAAATCAGTCAACTCAACAATTTCCGCACCGTAGCTTAATTGCTCATGATACAGGGAAATCAGTTTACGAACCCATTCTTGTTCTTCAGCAGAAAGCTCAGCGCCAACTTTGCCGGCTTTTTGCAAATGCGGAAGCGTCAGTTCAATAACCTGATCAAGATCCAGCTTCTTCACGTATTGATTGTTAACCCATTTTAGCTTATGCATATCAAACAAAGCTGGTGATTTAGATAAACGGTTTACATCAAAAATGTCAATAAACTGTTCTTTTGTGAATAGCTCTTCTTCCCCAACCGGTGACCAGCCAAGCAGGCCGATAAAGTTGAACAGCGCTTCCGGCAAGTAGCCAAGCTCTTTATACTGCTCGATGAATTGAATAATGGACTCATCGCGTTTGCTGAGCTTTTTACGGCTTTCATTTACGATCAGCGTCATGTGTCCGAACTGAGGAATATCCCATCCGAATGCTTGATAAATCATAATCTGTTTCGGTGTGTTAGAAATATGATCCTCACCGCGCAGCACGTGTGTCATTTTCATTAAATAGTCATCAATAGCTACTGCGAAGTTGTAAGTCGGCGTTCCGTCCTTTTTCACAATAACAAAGTCGCCAATGCCATCTGATTCGAAAGAAATTTCGCCTTTTACGATATCGTTGAAGGCAATGACTTTTCCTTCCGGCACGCGGAAACGAATACTTGGCTTTCTGCCTTCAGCAATAAATTTTTCCTGTTCTTCCTGAGACAGATTTCTGTGTTTTCCGGAATAACGCGGCATTTCTCCGCGGGCT
>NZ_JAVAXX010000379.1:0-4998 GCF_042709275.1 Bacillus sp. LR_5
TTTCTACCTCTCTCAAAAGCTCCCGGGCCGATTTTCGCAATGCCCCCTGTCCGAAAATCGCCCACTGCTCAGTATAGTCAGAGGTCGCAACGTGAATTTGAGTCGCAATATTATTCAAAGCCTGAGCGAGCTTTTCTATCCGCTCATCAGCCGTCTCATTTTCTTTTGTAAAAATTACTTCAACTCTATGGTTGGTCTGTTTTTTCTCAAGCCCTTTTACGAGATGCGCGTCAAAAACAACAATAACCCTGTTTCCTGTATACGATTGATATTCTGCCATTTTCTGAATCAGTACGTCTCTCGCCTCTTCAAAACTGTTCGCTTTTAAATCCTTCAGCTGCGGCCAGGCTCCAATCATGTTGTACCCGTCTACTAACAGGATATCCATGGGTCTTTATTCTCCCAGAGGGTTTCGTTTCCGGTAGACTTCATACATCAAAAGACCAGCCGCGACAGATGCATTTAGTGAAGTTACCTTTCCGGCCATCGGGAGTTTAATGAGAAAATCGCACTTTTCTTTCACAAGGCGGCCCATCCCTTTTCCTTCACTTCCGATGACTAGAGCCAAAGGCATATTGCCGTCCATATTACGGTAATCCTCACGCGCGGACGCATCCGTTCCGACAACCCAGATTCCCCGCTCTTTCATCTCTTCTAACGTCCGTGCCAAATTGGTGACTCTTGCTACAGGAATGTGCTCAATTGCTCCTGTTGAAGCTTTTGCCACTGTTGTTGTCAGCCCGACAGCTCTCCGTTTTGGAATGACGATGCCATGAGCGCCGACCGCATCTGCTGTCCTCATAATGGAACCAAGATTATGAGGGTCTTCAAGTTCGTCCAGAATGAGGAAGAAAGGCTGTTCATTTTTTTCTTCGGCTGCTTTATATAAATCGTCCAGTTCTGCATATTCATACGCTGCAACCTGTGCCACTACGCCCTGATGCTGTCCTGTCACCATTTGATCGAGTTTTTTTCTCGGGACGTATTGAATCGTGATTCCCTGCTTTTTGGCAAGCTCAATCACTTGCTGTGCTTGTCCCTTTACGGTGTTTTCCGCCATCCACAGCTTATACAGCTTCCGATCAGATTTTAACGTCTCGATCACTGCATTTTTCCCTATGACGTAATCATGTTGCTGACTCATTTGTTTTCCTCCCTGACGTCCCGAATTGTATAGCTTCGGCTACGAGCTGACTAAGTCGTTCCTCTTTTTTCTCTAGAAAAAGGTAGCCCAGAAGCGCTTCAAATGCTGTACTGTAGCGGTACGTCTGAACATCTGTATTTTTAGGTATTGTCCCTGACTTGGCATTTCTGCCTCTTTTCAGCACCGCTTCCTCTTCTTCCGTAAAAAATGATTGATTCTGCAGAAAAAATAGGATCTCAGCCTGTGACTTTGCTGAAACAATCCGGCTTGATTTCTTATGAAGATCATTTGGTTTGGTAAAGCCCTGCTTAAGCAGGTGATGCCTGACATACACTTCAAAAATGGCATCACCTATATAAGCAAGCGCAAGACCGTTAAGCTGCTTAGAATCTTTTATCGTATCAAATTCAAGCATCTGTTATTCTCCCCGTTTCCAGCGAGTGCCTTGAGCCGTATCTTCAAGAATGATATTCATGCTTTTCAGCTGGTCGCGGATCTGGTCTGACAATGCAAAATCGCGATTCCGGCGCGCTTCATTTCGCTTTTCGATTAAGTCTTCAATCTCTTGATCGAGAAGTTCCTGCTCACCCAACGAAAAACCGAGGACAGAAACAATGCGGTCAAACATCTCAATAAACGCCGTAATCACATGATCAGCCGTATGATCTTTCTGAAGATAATAATTGGCGTGTTTCGCTAAATCAAACAAGACTGAAATGGCATTCGCCGTATTAAAATCATCGTCCATCGCTTCTTCAAATGCTTTGCGGTGTTCTTCAACTTTTTCAAGCCATTGATCGTCATCTTCGGTTAAATTCGTACTGCTGTTCAGACGGTGCTGAAGATTGCTGTACGCTGTTTTTAAACGGCTGAACGCGCTTTTCGTATTCTCCAGAAGCTCTTCTGAATAGTTAATCGGATGGCGATAATGAACAGATAGCATAAAGAATCTCAAAAGCTGCGGATCATGCTGTTTAATGATGTCATGCACAAGCACAAAGTTGCCTAGTGATTTTGACATTTTTTCATTATCAATATTGATATAACCATTATGAAGCCAGTACTTCGCAAACGTTTTGCCTGTCAGCGCCTCAGATTGCGCAATTTCGTTTTCATGGTGAGGGAATGTTAAATCCTGTCCGCCCGCATGGATATCAATCTGGTCACCGAGATACTTTTTCACCATTGCTGAGCACTCAATGTGCCAGCCCGGACGTCCTTTCCCCCAAGGGCTATCCCAAGAGATTTCTCCTTCTTTTGCCGCTTTCCACAGTGCGAAATCAAGAGCATCTTCTTTTTTCTCGCCGACTCGGATGCGTGCACCTGATCTAAGTTCATCGATTGATTGCTGAGAAAGCTTTCCGTACCCTTCAAACGCTCTGGTTTTGAAATATACGTCACCTTCTGATTCATATGCGTAGCCCTTTTTCACGAGCTGATCTACGAATTCGATAATGGCATCCATGTTCTCCATTACTCGCGGATGAAGGTCGGCTTTTCGGCAGCCGAGCGCACCTACGTCTTCAAAGTATGCTTTAATAAAACGCTCTGAAATGGTGGGTACATCCTCACCGAGTTCATTTGCCGCTTTAATTAGTTTATCGTCTACGTCTGTGAAGTTAGAGACATACTGCACATCATAGCCTTTATACTCTAAATAGTTTCGAACCGTATCGTAAACGATTGCCGGACGCGCGTTCCCGATATGAATGTAATTGTAAACCGTGGGTCCGCATACATACATTTTCACTTTTCCCTCTTCAAGAGGAACAAATGTTTCCTTCTGTCTAGTCAATGTATTATAAAGTGTGATTGTCATTTTTGGTTGATCCTTTCTTTTCTGTCTTCAAGTTCTGCCTTCAGCTCTAAAATCTGCTGTTCCAAAGACTTAAAGCGGTCAGCAACTGGATCGGGCAAATCCTGATGGTTTAAATCGCGTCTTACTTTCTTGCCATTTTGTACAACGACCCGTCCAGGGATACCGACAACTGTTGAAAAATCAGGAACATCATGCAGCACTACTGAACCAGCCCCAATCTTTGAGCCTTCACCGACCGTAATAGAACCGAGCACTTTAGCACCTGTGGCTATCAATGCGTCATCTTTAATCGTTGGGTGCCTTTTTCCCTTTTCTTTCCCCGTTCCCCCGAGGGTAACCCCCTGAAAAACGGTTACGTTATTGCCGATTTCACATGTCTCCCCAATGACAACCCCCATGCCGTGGTCTATGAAAAATCTTCTCCCGATTGTAGCGCCGGGGTGGATTTCTATCCCGGTAAAAAATCGGCTTACTTGAGATATAAGGCGTGCAAGGAAATAAAATTTTCGTATATATAAAGCATGTGCAATCCGATGCGCCCATATAGCATGTAAACCGGAATAAGTTAAAATCACTTCAAAATAGCTTCTTGCTGCGGGATCTTGATCGAACACAGTATCAATGTCTTCTTTGAGCATTCTAAAAAACACATGCTTCCCCCCGTTTCTCTATCTGATTTCCTCTACCCAATAAAAAAAGCGCCTCTGCATGTAAACATGACAGAGACGCTTTAACCGCGCGGTTCCACTCTGTTTGAAAAGCAGACTTCTGCTCTCCCAACTTCAGCCTGTAACGGCGGCGGCCGCCTTTGAATACTGATTTCAAAAAACGTTCTTCAAAGGTCTTAAGGGCGCACTTCTAAAACCCGGCTCATGGATCTCTCTCAGCCAATGGAGATCCTTTCTGTAATGGCCTAAAGCTTTATACTCTTCCCTGTCAACAATCATTTATTTAGATATTTTTTAAACGCTGAATTGCAGTCTCTTTACCGATCAATTCAATTGATTGCGGCAGTTCCGGACCGTGAGTTTGCCCTGTTACAGCAACACGAATCGGCATAAACAGTTTTTTCCCTTTATGGCCAGTTTCTTTCTGCACTGCTTTGATCGATGCTTTGATGTTATCCGGAGTGAACTCCTCAAGCTCTTCAAGCTTCGCTGCGAATGTACTGAGCACTTCAGGAACCTGTTCTTCTTCCAGAACAGCTTTCGCTTCTTGATTATACTCGATCTCATCCGTAAAGAACAAATCAGTCAGCTCAACAATTTCCGCACCGTAGCTTAATTGCTCATGATACAGGGAAATCAGTTTACGAACCCATTCTTGTTCTTCAGCAGAAAGCTCAGTGCCAACTTTGCCGGCTTTTTGCAAATGCGGAAGCGTCAATTCAACAACCTGATCAAGATCCAGCTTCTTCACATATTGGTTGTTAACCCATTTTAGCTTATGCATATCAAACAAAGCTGGTGATTTAGATAAACGATTTACATCAAAAATTTCAATAAACTGCTCTTTTGTGAAAAGCTCTTCTTCTCCAACCGGTGACCAGCCTAACAGGCCGATAAAGTTGAACAGTGCTTCTGGCAGGTAGCCAAGCTCTTTGTACTGCTCGATGAATTGAATAATGGATTCATCACGTTTACTGAGCTTTTTACGGCTTTCGTTTACGATCAGCGTCATGTGTCCGAACTGAGGAATATCCCATCCGAATGCTTGATAAATCATAATCTGTTTTGGTGTGTTAGAAATATGATCCTCACCGCGCAGCACGTGTGTCATTTTCATTAAGTAGTCATCAATCGCTACCGCGAAGTTGTAAGTCGGCGTACCGTCCTTTTTCACAATAACAAAGTCGCCGATGCCATCTGATTCAAAAGAAATTTCGCCTTTTACGATATCATTGAAGGCGATGATTTTTCCTTCCGGCACGCGGAAACGAATACTTGGTTTTCTGCCTTCAGCGATAAATTTCTCCTGTTCTTCCTGAGTCAGGTCTCTGTGTTTTCCGGAATAACGAGGCATTTCTCCGCGGGCA
>NZ_JAVAXX010000038.1:0-36562 GCF_042709275.1 Bacillus sp. LR_5
ATTTATTTGCGAAAAAAGGATTTGCAGCTACGACGATCCAGGAAATCGCCAGTGAATGCGGTATCTCGAAGGGCGCTTTTTATTTGCACTTTAAATCGAAAGAAGCGCTGCTGTTATCTGCCTGTGAATATTACATCGGTATGTCTATGAAAAAAATGAAAAATATAGAAGAGGATCTCGCCGGAAAACCGCCTAAGGAAGTGCTAAAAAAACAAATTGGCGCTCAGTTTGAGGATTTTCGCGATCATAAAGATTTTATCGTTCTTTTGCTTAATGAAAATATCATTCCGGAGAATCAAGAAATCAAGCAATACTTTTACAACATAACCGCGGAAACGGATAAACTGTACCGGAACGCCTTGCTGACGTCTTATGGCGAAGGAATCGAGCGGTACGTAGCGGACCTCTCCATCATGGCAAGAGGCATTGTGCATTCCTATATGAATGTGATGGTATTTAACGGAGAGCTCAATATCGATGCAGAAGAAATCTCAGCCTTTATCATCGAGAGACTGGATGACCTCGTACAGGGACTGAGCCGTTCAACCCTCAATCCAATTGTGCCAAAAGACATTTTCAGACCGATGCCGGCGGGGAAAGACCAGCTCCTTGAGGACATTCAGAAAGTGAAAGAAAACAGCACGCTTCCCGAGGATATCACTGTATCGCTGGAGGTCATCGAGGAAGAACTGTCTCAGGATAAACCGCGCAAGCCGATTATTAAAGGCATGCTGTCCAATTTAACCGGAACCACCGACAAAGAAATTGAAAAGCTTCGGACTCTGATCTCTGTTTTCATCTCGATTTGACCATAAAAAAAGCAGCCTCTGGGGGCTGCTTTTTTTATTAGCGTTTTTTAATTTCTTCAAGCAGGATTTTGTTAACCATCGGCGGGTTGGCTTGTCCTTTGGACGCTTTCATAATCTGTCCAACAAGGAATCCGATCGCACGGTCTTTCCCGTTTTTAAAGTCTTCGATTGATTGAGGATTGTTGTCAAGCGCCTCTGTGACAAGCTTCAGAAGCACGCCTTCGTCAGAAATCTGAACGAGGCCTTTCTCTTTCACAATCTTCTCAGCGTCGCCGCCTTTTTCAATCAATTCCTTAAACACTTTCTTCGCGATCTTAGAAGAAATGGTTCCTTTTTCAATCAATTTGATCATGCCGGCAAGGCCTTCAGGTGTCAGCGCAACGTCAGCAAGCTCTTTTTGCTCAGCATTCAGATAAGCTGACACTTCACCCATCAGCCAGTTGGACGCTTGTTTGGCTTCAGCGCCTTTTTGAACGGTTTCTTCGAAGAAATCAGCCATTTCTTTTGTCAGCGTCAGAACCATCGCGTCATATGCAGGCAATCCAAGCTCTTCGATATAACGCTTGCGGCGCTCATCTGGAAGCTCAGGAATACTTGCTTTTACGCGTTCCTTCCATTCGTCATCAATGTAGAGCTCGACAAGGTCTGGCTCTGGGAAGTAACGATAGTCGTCAGATCCCTCTTTGACACGCATGAGAATGGTTTTCTTCGTTGCTTCGTCGTAACGGCGTGTTTCCTGCTGGATGACGCCGCCGGAGAGAAGAACCTGCTCCTGGCGTTTTTCTTCGTGTTCAAGACCTTTTTGAACAAACGCAAAGGAGTTCAAGTTTTTCAATTCTGTTTTTGTGCCGAATTCCTCTTGGCCGATCGGACGAAGAGAGATATTGGCATCACAGCGAAGTGAGCCTTCTTCCATTTTACAGTCAGAAACGCCAGTATATTGGATGATGGACTTCAGCTTTTCAAGATACGCGTACGCTTCTTCCGGCGTGCGGATATCCGGCTCTGATACGATCTCAACAAGCGGCGTTCCCTGGCGGTTGAAGTCAACAAGAGAATAGCCATCGCCTGTATGCGTCAGTTTTCCGGCATCTTCTTCAAGGTGAAGGCGTGTGATGCCGATGCGTTTTGTTTTTCCGCCGACTTCAATTTCGATCCAGCCGTTTTCGCCGATTGGCTTATCAAATTGAGAAATCTGATACGCTTTCGGGTTGTCCGGATAGAAATAGTTTTTGCGGTCAAACTTCGTATCCGTTGCGATCTCACAGTTGAGTGCCATAGCGGCTTTCATTGCGAATTCAACGGCTTCTTTGTTCAGAACAGGCAGGACGCCCGGGTATCCGAGGTCAATGACGCTTGTCTGCGTATTCGCCTCCGCGCCGAATGGCGTTGGAGAGCTTGAGAAAATTTTTGATTTTGTTTTTAACTCGACGTGGACTTCAAGTCCAATTACCGTTTCAAAGTTCAATTTTTTTCACCCCTTACAGTTCAGGTTTTGCTTTATGATGGTCTGTCGCTTGTTCAAAAGCATGAGCAACACGGTATACAGTGCTTTCATCAAAGTGTTTTCCGATGATTTGCAGGCCGAGCGGAAGTCCGTCTGCTAATCCGCATGGCACACTGATTCCCGGTACGCCGGCAAGGTTGACCGGAATCGTTAAGATATCGTTTGCGTACATTGTAAGCGGATCTTTCGTATTTTCACCGATTTTAAATGCTGGTGTCGGTGTCGTCGGTCCGACAATAACATCATATTTCTCAAATACGTCTTCGAAGTCTTTCTTAATCAAGGTACGCACTTTTTGCGCTTTTTTGTAGTACGCATCGTAGTAGCCTGAGCTTAAAGCGAACGTTCCGAGCATGATGCGGCGTTTGACTTCATTTCCGAAACCTTCAGCGCGCGTTTGCTTGTAAAGGTCGATCAGGTTGTCCGCGTTGTCTGTACGGTAGCCGTAGCGGATGCCGTCAAAGCGTGCAAGGTTGGCTGACGCTTCAGAAGATGACAGCAGGTAATATGTCGCAAGCGCGTATTTGCTGTGCGGAAGAGACACTTCTTCCCATGTAGCGCCGAGGCCTTCAAGAACTTTCAACGCGGCAAGTACAGATTCTCTCGCTTCTTTGCCGACACCTTCACCAAGGTATTCTTTCGGAACGGCGATTTTCAGTCCTTTGATATCGCCAGTTAATGAAGAAAGAAAATCAGGCACGTCCACATTTGCACTCGTGGAGTCCATTTTATCTACGCCGGAAATCGCTTGAAGCAAGAATGCGTTGTCCTCAACCGTACGAGTAATCGGCCCGATTTGGTCTAATGAAGACGCAAATGCGACGAGCCCGTAACGGGATACACGTCCGTATGTAGGCTTTAATCCGACTACGCCGCAGAAAGATGCAGGCTGACGGATGGAACCTCCTGTGTCAGATCCAAGAGAAAACGGAACTTCTCCCGCAGCAACCGCAGCCGCTGAACCGCCGCTTGAACCGCCGGGAACTGTATCTAAGTTCCAAGGGTTTTTCGTCAGCTTGTAAGCTGAGTTTTCGGTAGATGACCCCATGGCGAATTCGTCCATGTTCAATTTTCCGATTGTGACCGCTTCAGCGTCTTGAAGGCGCTGAACAACAGTAGCATCGTAGATCGGATCGAAGTTTTCGAGAATTTTGCTGGAGCATGTTGTGCGCAGCCCTTTTGTTACGATATTATCTTTTACGCCGATCGGCATACCAAAAAGAAGACCGTGCTCAGAACGGCCGTCAACCGCCTCGTCAAGCTCCTTCGCGTACGCGCGCGCTCTTTCTTCATCTAATGCCAAAAAGGCTTGTACCTTATCATCAACCGCTTGGATGCGTTTATAAGATTCGTCAACCAGATCAGAAATCTTAATCTCTTTTTTATGTATGAGCTGTTTTAATTCTGTGATTTTATGATCAAATAATGACATTCTTGTGTCCCTCCTTTAGTCCAAAATTGATGGCACACGAATATAGCCGTCTTTATGGTCAGGCGCATTTTTCATAACGTCCTCAACCGGAAGACCTTTACCCGCTTCATCTTCTCTCATGACATTTTTCATTTTCAGCACGTGAGTTGTAGGCTCCACATTGTCTGTGTTGACCTCATTAAGCTCCTCGGCAAATGAAATGATGCTGTCAAGCTGTTCAGTGAACATTTTTGCTTCTTCTTCAGTAATCGCAAGTCTTGCAAGGTGCGCAACGTGCTTTACTTCTTCTATTGAAATTCGTGACATATGATCCACCTCCACATATTTCTCCGTTAAGTCATATAATACTGATCATATCAAAAACAAGCCCTCTAAAGCAACAAAACACCTTGGGACAGGCCTGTGTTTTCGAGACAATACCCTATATATTTTATACTAAAAAGAGGCAAAGGAGAAACGAAATATTTTTCTGAATATTTTTACTTTTATTATTTTTTGAAAACGCTTCATTCTTTATTCCCTTCTAGGTTTGCAATAGTATTTTCAGCTGGTGATCCAGGTTTCATCGCTTGAATGGCCGGGAATACTTTGTTAGGTTAAGTTAACAAGTGCACCTGCAAATGAATGACTTTAGGGTTTGCACTTGCGCCAGGCTGCTTAACTGGCACCATCAATTTGAGAGGTGATGCAACATTATTAGAAATGAAGAGAGGGTAAAATGTGAGTATTGAAATTATTATATCGTTAGGAATTTATTTTACTGCCATGCTGTTAATCGGCTGGTACTCGTTTAAGAAAACAACTGATATCAACGATTACATGCTTGGAGGAAGAGGTCTCGGACCGTTTGTCACAGCTTTGTCTGCCGGAGCGGCGGATATGAGCGGATGGATGCTGATGGGAATTCCAGGAGCAATGTTTGCGACAGGCTTGTCGACACTATGGCTTGCACTCGGTTTGACAATCGGCGCGTATTCGAACTATCTTCTTTTGGCTCCGCGTCTTAGAGCGTATACGGAAGCGGCGGATGACGCGATTACGATTCCCGATTTCTTTGATAAACGATTCCAGCATTCTTCGTCAGTGCTGAAAATTGTATCAGCTTTAATCATTATGATCTTTTTCACACTGTATACTTCTTCAGGTATGGTATCAGGCGGAAGATTATTTGAATCTGCTTTTGGAGCCGATTATACACTTGGACTCCTGCTGACTGCAGGCGTTGTCGTGTTATATACACTGTTTGGCGGTTTCCTTGCTGTCAGTCTGACTGACTTTGTACAGGGTGCGATCATGTTTGCAGCACTAGTGCTTGTGCCGATCGTTGCTTTTACCCAGCTGGGCGGCGTTTCTCCTGCTTTACATGAGATTACAGCTGTAGACCCAAAGCTATTGGATATTTTTAAAGGCGCGAGCGTCATTAGCATTATTTCTTATTTGGCCTGGGGCTTAGGCTACTATGGCCAGCCTCATATCATCGTCCGTTTTATGGCGATTAAGCATATCAAGGATTTAAAACCTGCGCGCAGAATCGGTATGAGCTGGATGATTATCTCCATTCTTGGTTCAACCGTAACGGGTTTAGTCGGTGTGGCTTACGCACATAAATTCGGAGTTGCTGTAAGTGATCCTGAAACGATTTTCATTATTTTTTCTAAAATATTGTTCCATCCATTAATTACGGGATTTTTGCTGTCTGCTATTTTAGCAGCGATTATGAGTTCGATCTCTTCTCAGCTTCTGGTAACAGCGAGCGCAATGACAGAAGATTTATACCGGACATTTTTCAGACGTGAAGCATCAGATAAAGAATTGGTCATGACCGGCCGGCTGTCAGTATTGATTATCGCGGTCATTGCGATTCTCATGTCCTTGAATCCAAGCAGCACGATTCTTGATTTGGTTGGTTATGCGTGGGCCGGATTCGGTTCTGCTTTTGGACCTGCCATTTTACTGAGCCTGTATTGGAAACGGATGACTGAATGGGGCGCCCTTTCAGCCATGGTTGTGGGAGCTGCGACAGTATTAATTTGGATTACAACTGGTTTAGCTGACTCTACAGGCATCTATGAAATGATTCCAGGATTTTTCCTGAGTATGATTGCGGGTATTATCGGAAGCTTGATCACAAAACGTCCTGCAAAAGCCTCTTACCGTTTATTCGGTGTCATGGAAAAGCTGTTAAAACGCAAAAAGTAAGCAATAAGCCATCAAGCACTGCTTGGTGGCTTTTGTGCTCTTGTTTTGCTATAAATACTGTGAGAAAATCATATTTATTTAAAAACACCTTAGAGAAGGGGGAAGTTGCTGTTGAGCTGGTATATTGATCCTGATATATTATTAAAACTGGGCATTGCCACTTTGATAGGCATGGTCATCGGGCTTGAGCGCGAATTAAAAAATAAGCCGCTCGGATTAAAAACCTGTATCGTTATCGCCGTCAGCTCATGCATGCTGACGATCGTCAGTATTAATGCGGCATATCATTTCCCTAAATACTACCGCATCATGATGGATCCGCTGCGTCTGCCGGCACAAATCATCTCCGGCGTCGGGTTTATCGGAGCCGGTGTCATCTTGCGGAAAAGCAACGATGTCATTTCCGGCCTGACGACATCAGCTATGATCTGGGGGGCAGCAGGGCTCGGGCTGGCAACGGGAGCCGGATTTTATAAAGAAGCGTTTGCCAGTCTTCTGTTCATCCTGATCAGCGTGGAATTTCTCCCATGGGTGGTCAGAAAAATCGGTCCAGACCGCCTTCAGGAAAAAGACATCCGTATCAGAATGTCGCTTTCTGATAAAGACAAAATGACAGAGATTTTAAAAGAAATGAAAAGAAGAGATATCAAAACACACTCCGTCCGGATCGACGATCTGGGCGAAAAGGAATTTCCGATTATGGAAGTGAAAGTCCGCGTCCATAAAAACAGGTACACGACCGATGTCTACTATGACATTAAAGACATTGAAGGCGTAGTCGGCGTAAAGTGTGATACATTATAAAAGCCAATGGGACTGAATCCCATTGGCTTTTTTCTATCTACATCAGTGCGGAAAAATCAAATGCTGTGATCGGTGTGCCATTCTCTATATCTCTTCTGAAGCCGGCGAGCATTTCTTTTTCCTCTTCTCCTATTGCGTTAAGGTCAAACATCTGATGTAGCAGTCCATAAATCAGCATATGGCGGAGGCGGAGGAAATCAGGTATCCTTTCCAGCCATGCAGGATCAAGTTCATTTTTCTCCCAGTACCCTTTCATGAAATGCGTCATAAATTCTTCTGTAAACGCAGCTTTATCTTCATATGGCACAACCGGGTACCACAGCACATTGTAGAGGAGAATGCTGATATCGTTAATGAACCAATTATAGCCGATATCATCAAAATCAAATGCTGTGATTTTGCCATGATCCCAATGAAAATTGCCATGATGCAGATCCGCGTGCACCAAACCGTAGCTGTCCCGGCTTTTCGGCAGCCGCCGCAGTTCATTCATCAGAGAATCGGCTTGCTGAAACACTTTTGTCTGTTCTCCAGGCACATACTTTCTCAGCTTTAATTGCTCCTCTTCATCCCATTCCTGCCTTTTAAAAGCAGAATTGCTCAGTTTATAGCTTTTTGTCAGGCTGTGCATCTCGCCTGTGTATCTGCCAAGCTCATAAAATAGCGTTTCATTCCAGTCCGATTCATCTACTTTTTGCCCTGGCGCTTTCTCATACACTCTTAGTAAAAATGAACCGCCGTTTCCGTCCGGCACTTCTTCAACGTCTTTTCCGCCCAGCGACGGCAGCGGTTTGGCAACTGATAGCCCGCCTTCCGCAAGGTGACGAAGCCATTCCATTTCTCCCATAATATAATCAGAAGATCTCCGAATTGTATGGGTGATCTTTAAAATATAAGATTGATTGTCTTTCATAAATTCATATACATAGTTTTCCGCATCAGCCAGAAAACGCACCTGACTGTTTGAGAAACCGTATTTCATCGCAGCCTCTGCCAAAACCTGATCTTCATGAAATATGTTTTTGATTTCTTTATGCACGTCTAACTCCCTTTCTTTGCTATTGATTTGATATTGATTGTTTTCACACGAGTTCCAGCATCAACATACCTCCCCCTAATTTGTGTTTCGGCAGTAGCGAAAATGCATCTTTTTTCCTTTTCCTGCTAATTGTAACATAAAAAAACCCTTGCGCCATATTGGCACAAGGGTTCTGCTTTGTTTATCAGTCATAAATGTGAACAGTCGGCTCTTTATCTCCGGCATTGCGGATAATGACCGCTTCCTGTCCGTCTGAGGATGTGATATTGACTTCGACATCAACTGAGCTCTTGGAGTAGTAATCCATCACTTCACCCGTTAAAAACTGGGTAAACGCGACAACTTCACTTTTTCCGTAGAATTGCATTGGAATGTCAATCTTCATTTTCGACATTTCATCATTTTCATATAACGCTGTACCTACAACGCCTGTGTAGTTCGGGAAATATTCTTCAATTGCGTTTTTGAACCGCTTAAAGACCTCGGTGTCATCCGGGTATTTTTCTGCTGTCGTTGTATCCGCCGGATAAAATACATATTTTTCGTTTATGTCATCCCAGTTTGAGATATCCGTGGAGCCAGCTTTGACTTCTGTTTTGGCGATGAAGTTCCCCGGCACAATCGATGTTTTTGAAGCCTGCTTATAGAGCGCGACTGTGATCGGCACATTCTTCAGGTTATCTTTTTTACGGAGGCGGTTAATGACCTCTTGTGCGATTTTTTCTCCCTGCTCGCGAAGCGTGCTGTCCTTAATCTCCACTTCTTTTTGAGGGTCGCCTGTTTTTTCACGATAGTAATACACGGAGTTTAATGCCAGCCCGATCATCACGCCGCCAAGCTGGATGGAATTCTTGTCTTTTCTGACTAAATAATCGTGCTCCAGCATGGACGCTAAATAAACCGGGCTGTTTTCGTTCTTTTCTTCTGTTGAACCGGAGTTCGGAAGCGCTGGGTTCAAGCCTTCATTTTTGAAGTTTTTATCTTCTTTTTGGGCTTTTTTCAGATCAGAGCCTGTTTTTTTCCGTGCCAGCCAGCTTAATACTGTATCTTCATCTAAATATTGTCCTTCTTGGAACAGATAATCGTCAGTCGAGAAAGAATCTTGGGCAAGACGCATCAGCCCTGTTTCAAACTCATCAATGTCCAGTCTTGTATTCAGCTGTTCCGTTGTTAAGCCGCGCGCTTTTCCTGCCTTAAACGGCAGCACCATTTTGTAATAGGAGTCAGAGATATTATATTTCGGGACAATCGCTTTTTCTGACGATTTCGCCGTCTTTTGCGTGATCTCTTCCTCCTTATCCCCCCCAAAACCTGACGAACAGGCAGACAGCATTAACACTGCCGCCGTTGCCGCCATTGCCAACGTCTTTTTCAATAGAAAACACTCCTCTTATTTCTTTAGCTCTCCCATTAACTGTTCTTCATTCCACACTTCAATGTTCAGCTCTTGTGCTTTTGTGAGCTTGCTTCCCGCCGCTTCTCCGGCGATGACCAAGTCTGTGTTTTTGCTGACGCTTCCAGTCAGCTTGCCGCCTAGCGCTTCGATTTGCGCTTTGGCATCGTTTCTTGACAGTTCTTCCAGCTTTCCTGTCAGAACAATTGTTTTACCGGCAAAGTAAGAATCGCTGTCCTCTGCTTTTACTTTTTTCGGGCCTTTGTAAAGTGTGTTTACGCCCAGCTCCTGAAGTTCATTCAAGAGATCAAGCATTTCTTCTTTATGAAAATAAGTGATGACCGCATCAGCCATTTTTTCACCGATTTCATCGATCGCGAGAAGCTCCTCTTTTGAAGCTTTTTTCAGGTTCTCCAAGCTTTCAAAATGCATGGCAAGCGTCTTTGCGGCCTTTGAACCGATAAAGCGGATGCCGAGTCCGAATAGCAAGCGCTCTAACGAGTTCTCTTTTGATTTTTGGATGGAGCTAATCAGGTTTTCAGTGGATTTTTCGCCCATGCGTTCGAGCTGGATGACCTGTTCCTTCGTCAGCTTATACAAATCCGCCACATTGCGGACAAGGTTCTCATCAAACAGCTGTGTGATAACTCGTTCGCCAAGCCCGTCAATGTTCATGGCATTGCGGGAAACGAAATGGATCAGCCCTTCCCGGATTTGTGCCGGACATTCAGGATTAATGCAGCGAAGCGCCACTTCTCCTTCGATGCGGACGAGTTCGCTCCCGCATTCAGGACATTCCGTCGGCATGCTGAATTCCTTTTCTTCTCCTGTGCGCTGTTCAACAAGGACGTTCACGACTTCCGGAATGATATCGCCCGCTTTTTTAATGACGACCTTATCTAATATCCGAATATCCTTCTCTTTAATTAAATCTTCGTTATGAAGGGATGCTCTTGAGACCGTTGTGCCGGCAACTTTTACCGGCTCAAGAATGGCGGTCGGCGTAATTACACCCGTTCTGCCGACATTTAATTCGATGTCGAGAAGCTTTGTCACGACCTCTTCAGCAGGAAATTTATAGGCGATGGCCCAGCGCGGGCTTTTCGCCGTAAAACCGAGCTCCTCCTGCTGATCAAGAGAATCAACTTTAATCACGATGCCGTCAATTTCATACGGGAGGTCAGCGCGCTTAGCCTGAAACTCATCGATCAGTGCAATAACTTCTTCTATGCTGTCGCATTTTTTTCGTTCCTGGTTTGTTTTAAATCCGATTTCGTCGAGAAAATCAAGCCCCTGGCTTTGCGTCTCCACACCCATCTCGTCAAGCTCCGCTATACTGTAGACGAAGATATCGAGGTTTCGTTTCGCTGCAATTTTCGGATCGAGCTGTCTGAGTGATCCCGCGGCGGCATTTCGCGGATTGGCGAACGGTTCTTCTTCGTTTTTGATCCGTTCCTCATTGAGCGCTTCAAACGAACGCTTCGGCATATACGCCTCGCCGCGCACTTCGATCGACAGATCACGTTTCATTTTGAGCGGAATATTGCGGATCGTCTTCAGATTCTCCGTAATATCCTCTCCCGTCGTTCCGTCACCTCTTGTGGCTCCTCTGACAAAATAGCCGTCTTCATAACGGAGAGAAACAGCAAGACCGTCTATTTTCAGCTCCACATTATACGCCACATCGTCGCCGACGGCCTGGCGCACCCGGCGGTCGAAATCACGAAGATCATCGGCATTAAAGGCGTTGCCCAGACTGAGCATCGGCGTGCCGTGTGTGACTTTCTGAAACGCTTCAAGCACGGCTCCGCCGACACGCTGCGTAGGAGAGTCAGGTGTTCTGAGGTCTGGATGCTCCTCCTCGATCGCAATCAGCTCCTGCATCAATCTGTCGTATTCGGCATCAGGGACGCTCGGTTCATCTAAGGTGTAATATTCATAGCTATACTTGTTGATGGTGCGGCGCAGTTCGTCTGCCCGCTGCTTCGCTGTTTCTTTGTCCATCTGCTTCTTCCTTTCCTCTTCAATTACTGCTTTTCAATAGGAGCAAATGCTGCTAACAGGCGTTTCACGCCGACTGGGCTTGGGAAGGCAATATCGAGCTCCGTCCCTTCTCCTTCGCCTTTCACGCTGACGACAGTTCCTGTTCCCCATTTTTTATGGCCGGCCTTATCTCCCACTGCCCAGTTTAAGGTGTCGCCGCCTGTTTTGCTGGCGTAGGATACCGGACGTGAAACAGGGCCGCGTCTCGGCTGCATTTTTCTCGCAGACGGCGCTCTCGTTTCTTTTTTCTCATTTAGGTTTTCCAATAAATCATCCGGTATTTCAGCAATAAAGCGAGATTCCGGGTTCATATTTGTTCGGCCAAACAAGGTGCGCATTTTGGCATTGGTCAGATAAAGCTCCTGCTCCGCCCTTGTAATCCCAACGTAAGCAAGGCGGCGTTCTTCTTCCATTTCCGCTTCCTCCATTAATGAACGGCTATGCGGGAAGACGCCTTCTTCAAGCCCCATCAAGAAAACAACCGGAAACTCCAATCCTTTTGCGGCGTGCAGTGTCATCAGGGTGATTGCATCCTTGCCGCCTGACTCTTCCTCTTTCTGGTCGAGCTGATCAATATCTGCAATCAGCGCCAAGTCTGTCAGAAACGCAACAAGTGTCTTATCTTCACTTTTCTGTTCAAAGTTTTTCGTAACAGACAGGAACTCGTCGATGTTTTCTAAACGGCTTTGAGCTTCGATTGATTTCTCAGCCTTCAGCATTTCTCTGTATTCCGTCTTATCAAGAATTTCTTCTGTCAGCTCTGTAATGGATAAGTAATCCTGCATATTGGTCAGGTTTTCAATCATCTGCCTGAAGCTGTCAAGCGCGTTGGCTGCCTTGGCGCTGACGCCGATAAAATCAACCTGCTGAATGGCTTGGAAGAATGATAAGCCGTTCATCGCCGCATACGAAGCGATTTTTTCAAGTGATGTCGCACCGACTCCGCGTTTCGGCACATTGACAATGCGCGTGAAACTGATATCGTCATCTGGATTGGATACGAGGCGCAGGTACGCGAGAATGTCTTTAATTTCTTTTCTGTCATAGAACTTTGTGCCGCCGACAATGTTATAGTTCAAGCCTGCTTTGAGAAGCGTTTCCTCAATCACACGGGACTGCGCGTTTGTCCGGTACAAAATGGCGATATCCGACAGCTTCCGCTTGCCTGAGCTGTGAAGCTGATGAATCTTACCGGCCACAAACTGTCCTTCGCCGAACTCATTATCTCCGCGGTAATAAGAAATTTTGATGCCTTCATCGTTTTCCGTCCACAAATTTTTCGGTTTGCGGTTTGAGTTGTTTTTGATGACCTCGTTAGCCGCACGCAAGATCCGTTTCGTTGAACGGTAATTTTGTTCAAGCAAAATCACGCTGGCGTTCGGGTAATCCTTTTCAAAAGAAAGGATGTTGGCGATATCCGCGCCGCGCCATCTGTAGATCGACTGATCAGAGTCCCCGACAACGCAAAGGTTCTGGAAACGCTCTGCAAGCTGCTTAACAAGCATGTATTGGGCTCTGTTCGTATCTTGATACTCATCGACGTGGATGTACTGGAATTTGCGCTGATAAAATTCAAGCACTTCCGGTACACGGTCAAACAATTTAATGGTCGTCATAATCAAGTCGTCGAAATCAAGCGATTGATTTTTCAGCAGTTTCTTCTGATAATCAGTGTATACATCGCTGACGACCTGATCATAGTAGCCGCCTGCAACTTTAGAGAATTCTTCCGGTTCGGTCAATTCGTTTTTCGCACTGCTGATTGTGCCGAGAATGCTTCTTGGGTCAAACTTCTTCGGATCAAGATTGCGCTCCTTCAAAATCCCCTTGATGACTGAAAGCTGGTCTGCCGTATCGAGGATGGAGAAATTGCGGTTGATCCCGATCCGGTCGATATCTCTGCGCAAGATCCGCACGCACATGCTGTGGAATGTGGAAATCCAGATATCGTCCGCGCCCGGTCCGAGAATGCTTTCCACACGTTCTTTCATTTCGCGTGCTGCTTTATTTGTAAATGTGATCGCCAGAATGTTCCACGGCGCCACATGCTTTTCCGCCATTAAATAAGCGATTCTGTGTGTCAGGACACGCGTCTTTCCGCTTCCCGCTCCCGCCATCAGCAAGAGAGGCCCGTCCGTTGTTTTGACAGCTTCCTGCTGAACGGGGTTTAATCCGCTTAATAATTGATTGCTAATATAATTCAAAATTTGTTCACCCGCCTATACAAAACATATGTTCTATCATAAACCAAATCCGTACAATTTACTACTCGCCTTTCACAGCCGCTACTGTTTTCAAAGCCCGGTCAAAATCTTCATACACCGCATTGCCAACCACAATCACGTCAGCATGCTCAGCATACTGCTTTGCCGTTTCCGCATCCTTGATGCCGCCGCCGTAAAACAAGGTGGACGTTTCCAATACAGCCTTCGTTTTCTTCACTGCTTCTATGTCTCCAAGCACGCCGCTGTATTCCAAATAAAAAATTGGAAGATGCAGCAGTTCAGACACACGCGCATAGGCGACAATATCGTCAATACTCAGATCAGCATCCGCTTCAGTCAGTGCCGCCGCTTTGCAATCAGGATTAGCGATGCAGTAGCCTTCCGCCACGATTTCTTCCATAGACATCAGTTCTCCGTATTCCTTCATGGCTTTCTGGTGCATTCCGACAATCCAGTCTGTGTTTTTGCTGTTTAATACGCTCGGAATAAAATATAAGTCAAAGCCGGGAACGATTGCTTCTATCGCTGACACCTCAAGGACACACGGCACCAAAAACCGTCTCACCTTAGACATCATCCGCAGGACATTGTCCTCTGTCACACCATCGCTTCCTCCGATAATGACCGCATCCGTTCCTGATTCACAAAGAATCTCCAGCTGTTCATCAGGCAAATCTTTATTTGGATCGAGTTTAAAGACATGCTTCCACTCCGTTACATCGTACACGTCATACGTTCCTCCATTCGTTTGTTACCATTTAAACATTATAACAAATTCACCTAGCGCGGAAAAACGGAAAAAGCCGTTAATCTCGTTATTCACTGAAAAAGGTATTTTGATTCTTTTTCCATAAAAAAGAGAGCTCCAGAAAGCCTTCAATAGCTTCAAGGTCTGGGCAAAAGATTCCCTTTTGTTATTGTTTGGAAAGTGTTCAACTGTGGAAATGGATACATAAAAAGGGAGGCTGACAGATGGAATCCATCATTATTGCGCTCATCGCATTTATTATCGGGATTATTGCCATCCCCATCGTTTTGTTTGTATGGATCTACATAAAGGATGAAAAACAGGAGGAGCATTCGATTCTCCGCAACTATCCCGTCATCGGAAGGTTTCGATATATCTTTGAAAAAATCGGGCCGGAGCTCAGGCAGTATTTATACAGCAATGACAATGAGGAGCAGCCCTTTTCCCGAAAGGAATATGAACAAACCGTCATCTCGGGCAAATATAAAAGCAGAATGATGGGCTTTGGATCTGTAAGAGATTTTGATAAACCGGGTTTTTATATCCGTAACGCTCTTTTTCCGAAACAAAAAGAAGAAATGCATGTAAACCAAACGCCTAAAATCGAAACCCAAATCTATAAAATCGATGCTGACAATCTATTCAAACGCAAGGAACACACCGAACATATTAAGGCTGATCCGTATTTTCTCCACCCTGATGATGTGCAGGTGATCGGTGAGCATACATGCGAGAAGCCTTTTTATGTGAAGGGATTAGTCGGCCAGTCTGCCATGAGCTACGGTTCCCTTGGAGAACGGGCGATTACGGCGCTCTCAAAAGGGCTTCATCAGGCAGGCGGCACATGGATGAATACCGGTGAAGGAGGATTATCTGAGTATCACTTAAAAGGCAATGCCGATATCATTTGCCAAATCGGACCGGGGCTTTTTGGCGTACGCAAAAGAAACGGAGAATTTTCATGGGAGGAGTTTAAAAGAAAAAGCAGGCTTGACCAAATTAAAGCCTTTGAACTGAAGCTGGCGCAAGGAGCGAAAACCCGCGGCGGCCATGTGGATGGCGCCAAGGTATCAGAAGAAGTGGCAGACATTCGGAATGTCGAACCGGGGAAATCGATTGACAGCCCGAACCGCTTTTATGAATTTTCAAGCGCTCCCGAAATGCTCGACTTTATTGAGAAACTTAGAGATGTCGGGCAAAAGCCAGTCGGAATCAAAATTGTTGCAGGCCATCCTGACGAATTGCACGAACTTTTCTCCCATATGCAGAAAAGCGGACAGCATCCAGACTTTATCACGATCGACGGGAGCGAAGGCGGTACCGGCGCTTCCTTTTATGAGCTCGCTGACACAGTCGGCCTACCGATTATGACAGCGCTGCCTATTGTTGATACGCTCCTTAGACAATATGGCTTGCGCGGCCAGCTGAAAATCTTTGCTTCCGGGAAACTCCTGACTCCTGACAAAATCGCGGTCGCTTTAGCCCTCGGCGCTGACTTTGTCAACATTGCACGGGGCATGATGTTTTCAGTCGGCTGCATCCGCGCTCTCGTCTGCCACACCAACACTTGTCCGGCAGGTGTGGCGACAACAGATCCAAAACTGCAAAAAGCACTGAGCGTTGAGGAAAAACAGCATCGTGTCTGCAATTACGTCATTTCGCTGCGCGAGGGGCTGTTTAACCTTGCAGCCGCAGCGGGCATCAATTCGCCGGTCCGCTTTTCCAAGGAGCATGTTGTCTATCGAAAAGAGGATGGCAGCATCGTCGACATCGACAAACTGATCCACCAATTTGTTTCATAAAGAAACCGCCCATGCCGAACGGCAGGGCGGTTCTCTGTCATTTAGAAGAAGACTCAGTTTCAGTTTCCTTCACACGGTCAAGCGCCATTTCATAAGCGTCATTTCCGTAATTTAAGCAGCGTTTCACACGGGAAATCGTAGCCGTGGAAGCACCTGTTTCTGTTTCAATCTTATGATACGTGTTTCCTTCGCGAAGCATGCGCGCCACTTCAAGACGCTGAGCCAGCGATTGAATTTCGTTAATTGTGCAAAGATCATCGAAGAACCGGTAACATTCCTCCAGGTCTTTCAGCGATAAGATCGAGTTGAATAACTGGTCCAGCTCTTTGCCGCGTAATTTATCGATTTGCATCGTTACACACCTTCTCCTTTACTAATGGAAGCCGCATCGAGATCAGGCACGATATTAATCCAAGTCTTTCCTGGCACAAACGGCAGCCATTTGCCGTCTTTTACCGGCACAATTCTACCGTTTACTTGTTTCCAGTCTGTTTCAATAACGTTTCCGTGCTGAAACAACAGACCTTTGCCCCCTGATTCCAGGTCGATGTCCCGCCTTCCATCTTGATCAATAGTATGATGGCTGGCTTCAACAATGAAAATATTTTGCATTGCAACCGGCTTTCCGGTTTCCCGGTCTGTCGTTATGACACCATCAGAGCTTCTTGTATAAGCTTCAGCTTTTTTATCATATTTGTATTCGACAAGATTTGTAACGTTCTTTGTTCCATAATCTACCCGAACATTGTAAGATTCATTTGCAGGTTTTGCTTCTGATGTTTGAAACAGCAGCGGATCTGTTTCCCGCTTCAGCTCATATCCCTTTTGTTCCGCCGCCTTTTTTATGTAATCATAAGACGTGTAGGAATTGTGGGGCGGTTTGCTAAAATCAGCTCTCCAAAATAAGCTTCCGTCAAAATCCAATCCGTTAATATAATCGGCAGCTCCGGATTCCAGCTGCTCTTTGGCGCCGGGACTCCAGCCGTGATGAACAAATATGCTGTCAAAGCCATTGCTGAGAGTGACGAAATATTCCCGCGCGCTTCGCACAGGTCCGACAGTTTCAGGCATCTGGCTTTGGAAAATGGCCAGAAATCTTGTAATTTGCCCTTCGGCCAGCGCTTCTATGACAATGTCGGCTTTAGACAGTCCTGATTGCGGCCTCGCCTTCGGGTGATTGTTCACCACAACAGCAACAGGCCGGCGTTCAGTCACCTTCTGTTCAGTCTCCAGTCCCGTCAAAGGAGCTTTCAGCTTCTTTTCAGCATCCGGGACAGCATCCTTCTGCTGGCAGGATACCAGCAGAAAAAACACGAAACACAGCACGCAACCTGTCATCCATTTTTTCATATGTCGGCTCCCCGCTCTTTTATATTTTAACGCATTATCGATGGAAAGAGTACAGTTTTTTTCATGACGTCGAAGATTCCTCTCGGCGTAATGCGTATATACGGAAGGTGCGTACTTTGCAAAAAGAGCAGCGTATAGACGGGATCACAATACTCGTAGCCTCTTTCAGTCAAAAGATCTCTCAGCTTTTGTTCCTTCTCCAGCACGTCTTCATACGCTTCCGAAGAGGCGCAGCCACACAGCGCAAGCGGAATTTCATGCAGAATGTTCCCGTTTTCCGCAAGGACGATTCCTCCCCCGATCTCTTTCATGCGGGCGAAAGCGAGCAGCATATCCGCTTTATTTTTTCCGATCGCGACAATATCGCCTGTCGTCGTAAAGGAGCTCACAAATCCCTGCACGCTTGAGGCAAAGCCTTTTATCATCGTATTGACGCGCCATTTCCCATGTCTGTCAAGCATCGTCAAATAACTTTCATCATGGTCAAATGAGAGCTGTTCCATCGAATTGTCGATCTCAATCATATACGGCTCCATAATGACCGCATTCCGCATTTTCACGCCCATCGGCATGGAAAACTGCAAATCATCCATCGTCATATCATATGAAAGCTCAAGCGGGACAAGACCGCCTTTGCTCCAACCCGTCTTTGTAAACGCCTTCAAATCACAGCCGTCTTCACGAAGGATGGTCCCTTTTGACAGAACGGTCACGGGATTCGGGTTTAACGGATCTGCAAGTATATTTAGCGATGCCAGCCTTCCCGGTCCGACCACTCCTAAATAATCATCCATTTGGTAATACTTTGCGATATTAAATGATGCCATATTGTAGGCATCGATTGCCGGAACTCCTTCTTCTAACGCGATGCGGATCAGTTCGTTTGTCATGCCGCCTTTATAGAAATTCGGCGTCGCGCCGTCTGTCGTGTAAAAGAAATGGTCATAATAGCGGAAACCCTTCTCATGCAGCTCCTGCAAGATTTTTCTTACATCAGGGCGAATGGAAGAGTTCCGAAGAGAAACATAGTAGCCTAGTTCCAGCCTTCTCATCACTTCATCACCTGTCATCGCTTCATGATCACAATCCGCTCCGAACAGCTTCATTTTTGTAAGCGTTTTATCTGAAGCGCCGGGAAAATGCCCTTCAATGCGTTTCCTCTGCTTCTTTGTAGCTTGCATGCAGTGAAGCATTAAATCATCACCATCTACCAAACGAGGCCATCCGGTCATTTCTCCGCCTTGAATCACATCCGGATGTTCAATCCACTGCTTTCTGACATCAAACGGAAGAACGTGATCCTCATTCAGAACCTCGGTCTGGAGGTCATAGCGTGACCACCAAAAATATTGAACAGGCTGCTTTTTGAGTTCATTTAAAATGGTAAGCGCTTTCTTTTTTCCGCTTTGTAAAAGCAAAAATAAGTTATCATTCACAAATGTCGTTGTTCCGTATTGAGACACATATTCCGCCAGCGTTTGGGGATTATATATTTGAAAAGGATGTGCGTGCGGTTCGATATACCCTGGCACAATGTATTTTCCTTCACAATCAATCGTATGAATTTCTTCGGCTCTATTCGGAAGTTCATGACCCACATAAACAATGCGGTCCTGATAAATCCAAATGTTTTTTTTCAGCCATTGTTTTACATATGGATTTAAGACGAGAGCATTCCGTAAAAGGAGCGTTGGAAGCAGCTTTGAGTCTACAACATCAACCTGTGCCCTGATGTCTTTGTTTTTCCAGTTAAAGGTGCGTTCGGACATTCACATACTCTCCTTTACATGTATTAGACTCATGTTATCACATCCTTCCTCATCACGCACGGTTAAAACGTTACAAATTTTTGAAGGTTCAATTAAAAAAATTTTTTAAGTGAAAAGGAGCGGATTTCCATGAAGCCAAACATCAGTCTCGTTAATGCCGTCTTCAGAATCGCCTGCGGACTGACGATTATGTCAGCCGCCAGCGCAAAGTTTACAAAAAAGCCTTGGTGCAGAATGCACCTCTTTTACATCTTTATGGGGGCTTTGAAAGCAGGTTCGGGAATTTTGCGCTTCTGCCCTGTGACCTACATGGTTCAAAACAGCGCTTCCGGCAATAACGAACAGGAGCATCAAAACAGATAAACAAAAAAGCTTGCTCACGAAACGTGATCAAGCTTTTTCTCACGGCATTCCTTTGTCTTCATATAGAGGTACCCTGCAGCTGCCAGTGCTGCCGGATAAAGGAGTGCCCAGCCGCTGAAAGAGTAAATCACTGCGCACGCCGCAAACGCCCCGAACGCCATCCACCAGTTTGAATCTCTCCAGCTCAGCAGCTTCAGCGCTGCCGCCATTGTACATATGTAAGATGCGATGAATGCCGCACTCGGCCCTTTTAACAGAGTTGTCAAATCGATTTGAAACAAGCCATATGAACCAAGCACTAAGCCAAACACTGCGGCAAGCGCTGTTAATACACGGATAGGCGTATGTTTTGTCTCACTGAGTTTCCCGAAATATACAGGAATGTGCCCCTCTCTCGCTAAGGCGTACACCATTCTGGAAAAACCAGCAATATTGGCATGAATGGTGGCGAATGTGATAAACAGTGCTAAACATACCGTTACATATACTCCGCTTTCCCCGGCTCCTTTTGAGATGAGCATGGCCAGCGATGCGATTTCTCCATTCTCTCCATATGAATGAGTCCCCACCGTCACAAATGACAGCATGATATACAACCCTGCCACACAAGCCGCTCCCAAGAACAAGCTGATTGGAACATCTTTTTCAGGACGATGAAATTCCTCAGCCAATGGGGTAATCATTTCCCAGCCTACAAAAGAGAAAAAAATCATAACTGAAACAGATCCCGCGGCAGACCAACCATGCGGAAGAAACGGTTCGAATTCTGCTGCTTTAACGTGAGGCAGTGACACGGCAACAGAAGTGACAAGCAGAAATACGATGACACAAATGACGAGTGTACTGATGTTCGCGGATAGTTGAATGCCTCTCATATGAAGCAAAATGGAGACAGCCAGCATACAGCATGCAATCAAAGTAATCTGCCAATCCGAAGCCTCTGTAACGTAACTGACGTAATGCGCGCCAGTCAAAGCGATGACGGGAACGCCGATTGGAACGGACCCTAACATGATCCAGCCCAAAACCGCGCCGGCTTTTTTCTGAAAAGCCAGCTGCACGTAAGCCGTGATTCCTCCCGCGCTGGGTGCTATTTTCACAAGCCGGGCCAGTGTGCCGACAAGAAGAAAAGATAAGAAAGACATGAACACCCAAACAAATAAAGAAGCCGGACCGGCTGCGTCAGCAGTGACTGACGGAAGGATTAATATCCCGCAGCCTAAAACGGCCCCAATCGTTAATGCCGTCCCTTGTATCCAAGTGATCGAACGCTGCAATTCTGGCAACATGATGCCTCCTCTCCCGTTGATGGCTTTATTATAAGAAAAATAAGACGGCATCCATATGCTACAATTAAGTTAAATCAACAGCATTACCTTATGATAAAAGGAATTTTCACGAATTCGCTTAAACATGTAAAGGAGCCAGACAAATGGACGATACAGATCTTCACATTCTCTCGCATTTGCAGCGAAATGGCAGATTAACGATGGTTGAGCTGGGAAAGCTCGTCGGCCTCAGCTCGCCAAGCGCGGCGGAACGTGTCAGGAAGCTGGAAGACAAAGGAGTGATTACCGGCTATAGCGCGAATATCTGTTACGAAAAACTAAACAAGCATGTTACGGCTTTTATCCTGATGGAGCCGAAAAGCTGCAAGCACTACGCCGCCTTTGCAAAAGCGCATCCTGATGTGGCAGAAAATCACCGCATTACAGGGATGTACAGCTATGTAACAAAAGTGGTGACAGAATCAGTACATACGCTTGAAGATTTTATTGATGCCTCGATGGCGCACGGAAAACCGACCACGCTGGTTGTACTTTCTTCTTCCGCTCACCACCCCGCTTTTGTATAATAAAAAACCCGCAGCTCAATCTGCGGGTTTTCATCACTTTATTTTTGAGCAGCCTTTAAAGCGCGTGCCCCAATGTCTTTTCTGAAAAAGAGTCCGGGCTTGATGATCTCATCAACGGCTTTATACACTCGGTCTCTCGCCGCTTCAAACGTTTCATCAAAAGCCGTCACATTGGCGACGCGGCCCCCGTTTGTAACGAACTCTCCACCTTCTGCTTTCGTTCCGGCATGGAAGACCACAACCTGCTCAGTTTCCGCTGCAAGGCTGCCGATCGGCGTGCCTTTTGCATAGCTTTCCGGGTACCCTTCTGAAGCAAGCACAACACTTACAGCCGCGGTATCCTTCCATCTTAAGTCAACTTCCTTATCATCCAAAAGATCAAGAAGCACCTGTACCAGATCAGATTCCATGCGCGGAAGCACGACCTGTGTTTCCGGATCGCCGAAACGGGCATTAAATTCGATGACCTTCGAGCCGTTTTCAGTAAGCATCAATCCCGCGTACAAAACGCCAGTGAAGGAACGGCCTTCTTGCACCATTGCTTTTGCAGCGGGCTTGACGATGGTTTCTACAGCATGGCGGATCGTTTCTTCCGAAATTTGCGGAACTGGAGAGTAAGCGCCCATTCCGCCCGTATTCGGGCCTTTGTCTCCGTCAAACGCCCGCTTGTGATCCTGGGCAATCACCATTGGATACACCTTTTCTCCTTTGACGAATGCCATTAGAGAAAACTCTTCACCGGACAGAAATTCTTCAATAACAACGGACGCGCTCGCATCACCGAACTTCTCATCCTCAAGAAAATCATGCAGACATGCGATCGCTTCTTCCTCTGTCATAGCAACTGTAACGCCTTTTCCAGCCGCAAGTCCATCTGCTTTTATGACAATCGGAGCGCCTTTTTCCTGCACATATGCCTTTGCCTCTTCCAAGGATGTAAACGTGTCGTATTCTGCGGTCGGTATGTCGTATTTCTTCATTAAATCCTTAGCGAACTGTTTGCTTCCTTCGATGATCGCCGCGGCTTTTGACGGGCCGAACACGCGCAGACCCGCTTTTTCGAATTCATCCACCAGACCTTCAATTAAAGGAACCTCAGGGCCGACAATGGTCAGGCCGACCTGATTTTCTTTTGCAAACGAGACAAGCCCGGAGTGGTCGCTTTCCTCAATGTTTACAAGCTGTGCGGAAGCTGCCATGCCGTCATTTCCAGGAGCGGCAAATACGTTCTCGACGAGGCTGCTTTGCGCCACCTTCCATGCTAGCGTATGCTCTCTTCCGCCTTTACCGATAATTAATACATTCACGTCGTTTTCATCCCCTTAATGTTTGAAGTGTCTGATGCCGGTGAATACCATGGCAATGCCGTACTCATCCGCTTTTTTGATGGAATCCTCATCACGTACAGATCCCCCCGGCTGAATGATAGCCGTAACGCCTGCTTTTGCCGCTTCTTCAACAGTATCCGGCATTGGGAAAAATGCATCAGATCCAAGTGCGCTGCCTTTCGCTTTTTCACCTGCTTGCTCAATGGCGATTTTCGCTGATCCGACGCGGTTCATTTGGCCTGCTCCTACGCCGACTGTCATGTTGTCTTTCGCAAGAACGATCGCATTTGATTTCACATGCTTTACGACTTTCCAAGCAAGCTTCAAGTCTTCCCACTCTTGCTCGTTCGGTTCTCTTTTTGTCGGAATGCTGATCTCAGCATCATCGAAGCCATGCATATCTAAATCTTGAATCAGCAGGCCGCCTTGAACGGATGTCAACTGTTTTTCTTTTTGAACGGCAGCTGTCACATCAAGTGTCAGCAGACGAAGATTTTTCTTCACAGTCAGGATATCAAGCGCTTCTTGGCTGAATGAAGGCGCAATGATGATTTCTAAGAAAATGTTGTGGAGCGCTTCGGCAGTTGCCTTGTCCACTTCACGGTTCAGCGCGATAATGCCGCCGAAGATAGATGTTTTATCCGCTTCAAACGCTCTGTCAAACGCTTCTGAGATTGTTTCCCCTGTTCCAACGCCGCACGGATTCATATGCTTTACGGCAACCGCAGCAGGCTCAGTGAATTCACGGACGATTTGAACTGCCGCATCCGCGTCTTTAATGTTGTTGTAAGAAAGCTCTTTGCCGTGGAGCTGCTCCGCTTGCGCAATGGAGCCTTTAACAGGAAGTGCTGTTTGATAGAATGTTGCTTCCTGATGCGGGTTTTCTCCGTAGCGAAGCGATTGTTTTTTCTCAAATGTTACAGTGAATTGTTCTGGTTCTTTTTCACCGACAACGTTTGTCAGATAGTCAGCGATCAGTGCATCGTATGCCGCAGTATGACGGAATACTTTTGCCGCCAGCTCGCGTTTTTTCTGAAGGGATACGCCGCCTTCTTCTTTGATTTGATTCAGCACTGGGTTGTAATCCGCTGGATCAACGATAACCGTCACGTCCTGATGGTTTTTTGATGCCGCACGCAGCATGCCCGGTCCGCCGATGTCGATATTTTCGATCGCTTCTTCATATGTGACATCTTCTTTAGAAATCGTTTCTTTAAATGGATAGAGGTTGACGACAACGAGGTCAATCGGCTGAATCCCGTGTTCATTGATCTGCGCCATATGCTCTTCATTGCCGCGAACTGCTAGAAGACCGCCGTGAATATTCGGATGAAGTGTTTTGAGCCGTCCGTCCATAATTTCAGGAAAGCCTGTCACTTCAGAAATTCCGATGACATTCACACCGTTTTCTTGAAGAAGCTTTTTCGTTCCGCCTGTTGAAATCACTTCAACGCCAAGCTCTGTTAATTCTTTTACGAAAGGAACGAGATTTGTTTTATCTGAAACACTGATTAATGCACGTTTAATGGTCATGCCTTTTCACCTCTGTTATTTAATCCTAATAGCTGTTTAATTACACTCGGATACCATTTATGCTCAAGCTTGTGAATCCGCTGTTTAATTGTTTCCAATGTCTCATGTTCGTCAATTTCGATTGCCTTTTGAGCGATGATCGGGCCTGTATCCATTCCTTCATCGACATAATGCACGGTGATTCCGGCCACCTTCACCCCCGCGCGGTACGCCTGTCCGACTGCGTCGATCCCAGGGAACGCCGGAAGAAGTGACGGGTGAATGTTAATGATTTTTCCTCCGTATGCCTGAAGCAGCGTATCACCTATCAGCCTCATATAACCGGCAAGAACAATCAATTCAACGTTGTGAAGATGAAGCTGTTCGATAATGGCCCGTTCAAATGCGGCCTTGTTTTCATAAGACTTCGGCTCAAATGCAAAGGATGGAATTTCAAATGTTTCCGCCCGTTCGATGACTTTCGCCTGCGGTTTGTCGCAAACGAGGAGCGATACGGACGCATCCCAGTTCTCCTCTTTCAAACGCGTGACGATGGCTTCGAAGTTTGAACCGTTTCCTGATGCAAATACCGCAAACTTTTTCATGAAAGTGCCGCACCGCCGAATGTGACGCCTTCGCCTTGTTTCACACGCCCGATCAAATAGGCTTTTTCGCCTTGGCTTTCAAGCGTTCCGATCACATCTGTCAGATGCTCTTCTTTGACTGCCAAAACAAAGCCGATGCCCATATTAAAGACGTTGAACATGTCTTCTTCCTTCAGCTTGCCGTACTCTTGCAGGAAAGAGAAAATCGGCGGAATCGGCCATGAGCCGTGATCGATTTCCGCACTTAAGCCTTCCGGAAGCATACGAGGAATATTTTCGATGAATCCTCCGCCTGTCACGTGTGCCATGCCGTCGACTTTTCCGCTTTTCACCGCGGCAAGCACAGGCTTCACATAAATTCTTGTCGGTTCAAGCAGTTCCTCGCCAAGCGGGCGGTCAAACGGTTCGTATGTTGTATCAAGATCCAGCTCCGCATCATCCAGAAGCACTTTTCTCACAAGGGAAAATCCGTTGCTGTGAAGGCCGCTGGAGCTAAGGCCGATCAAAAGATGGCCCTCTTTGATGTTTTCTCCAGTCACGATTTCGTCCTTTTCTGCCACTCCGACTGAGAAACCGGCAATATCGTATTCATCGGCTGTATAGAGTCCCGGCATTTCAGCCGTTTCGCCGCCGACTAAGGCTGAACCTGATTGCTCACAGCCGTTCGCTACACCTTGTACGATCTGCTCAATTTTCATAGGGTCCGCTTTGCCGACCGCTAAATAATCGAGGAAAAACAACGGCTCTGCGCCTTGTGCCAGCACATCATTGACACACATCGCAACAGCGTCAACCCCAATCGTGTCATGCTTATCCATGGAAAAAGCGAGCTTTAATTTGGTGCCGACACCGTCCGTTCCCGAAATTAAAACAGGTTTTTGATAAGAAAGCTCAGACAGGTCAAACATGCCGCCAAAACCGCCGAGGCTGCCCATAACGCCAAGCCGTTTTGTGCGCTCCACATGTTTTTTCATTCGTTTTACAGCTTCATATCCGGCTTCGATGTCAACTCCTGCGTTTTTATATGCTTCAGACATCCTATTCACTCCTTTAAGGCGCTTTTCAAAATATCTCCCCGAACGAGGGCAGAAAGAGAAAGGCAGCCGAACTGCGCTGCCTTTATGTCATTTTCAAGTTTTATTTGGTTAATACTGCTTCTTTTACATGAGGAAGCACTGTATCCTGGTAAATTTCAGTCGGATATTTTCCTGTAAAGCAAGCGAGACACTGTCCGCAATTAGAGTCATCGTATTTTCTGCCGATGCCTTTCAGCAGCCCTTCCACACTCAAAAATGAGAGGGTGTCCGCCCCGATTTCCTGACGGATTTCTTCAACAGAATGGGAAGACGCGATCAATTCTTCATGTGTGGACGTATCAATGCCGTAAAAGCACGGATGAGCGATCGGCGGTGAACTGATTTTCACATGCACCTCTGTTGCACCCGCTTCTCTGAGCATCGTGACAATCCGACGGCTTGTTGTTCCTCGCACGATAGAGTCATCTACCATAACGACGCGTTTACCTTCCACAACCCCGCGCACCGCTGATAGCTTCATTCTGACGCCTTGCTCGCGCAGAGCCTGGGACGGCTGAATAAACGTTCTGCCGACATAGCGGTTTTTGATTAAGCCCAGCTCGTACGGGATGCCTGTTGCTTCTGCATACCCGATCGCCGCAGAAATACTGGAATCCGGAACCCCTGTTACGACGTCAGCTTCAACTGCGGATTCCTGAGCCAGCATTTTCCCAAGGTTTTTACGCGCACTGTGTACGTTAATGCCGTCAATGTTACTGTCAGGTCTTGAGAAATAAATGTACTCCATGCTGCAAATGGAACGGTTGATATTCATAGAGAATCGCTCTGATTTCATGCCTTCATCATTGATGATTAGCATTTCGCCCGGTTCTACCTCACGAAGATACGTTGCGCCGACGACATCAAATGCGCATGTTTCTGATGCGACAACATAGGCGTCGCCCAGCATGCCGATGGATAGCGGTCTAAGCCCGTTTGGGTCAAGCGCGACGATCATTTCTGTTTCGGTCATGATCAGGAATGCGTATGCACCTTTCAGCATGGAAAGCGAGTTTTTAATTTGATCCTTCAGCGTGAAGTGGCCGCTTCTTTTGATCAGGTGAGCCAAAACCTCTGTGTCCGAAGAGGTTTGAAAAATGCTCCCTTGATTTTCGAGCTGCTGCTTCAGCTGAGTGGCGTTGACAAGGTTTCCGTTATGAGCAAGCGCCAAGCTGCCATTGTTTTGGGAACGGAAGAGGAGCGGCTGTACATTTTCGTATCCGCCGCCTCCAGCCGTCGCATACCGAACGTGCCCGATTGCGCCTTTTCCCTTTACTTTGCTGAGCTCACCATTTTGAAACACTTCAGTGATCAGCCCTTGGCCTTTGTGCGCCGTCAGTTTTTCACCGTCAGTCGCTACAATGCCCGCACCCTCCTGTCCTCGGTGCTGGAGGCTGTGGAGTCCGTAATACGTGATTTGCGGGGCTTCTTCATGTCCCCAAATCCCAAATACGCCGCACTCTTCATTTAAGCCTTTGATTTCAGCAAGCATGGGATAGCTCCTTTCCATGCGCGCTCAAGCTCTTTCGTTTGCGCATGAATCAATTGTTGTCCGTCTTGGTTTTGAATCGCCAGAAGACCATCAGCTGTTACCTCACCGATATGAACTGCATCTTTCACAGCTGCTTCAAACGCTGCTTGATGTTCTTTTTTCACTGAAACGACGAAGCGGGATTGAGATTCAGAGAATAATAATGCTGCTTCCCCTTCAACAGTCACGTTCGCGCCAAGATTTTCCGTCGTCATGACACTTTCTGCAATCGCTACGCCTAAGCCGCCTTCAGACACATCATGCGCAGATTGAACAAAGCCTTTTTTAATCGCATCAAGCAATGCTCTTTGGCGTGACAGTTCTACATCAAGATCGATTTGCGGTGCTTTTCCGTAAATACTGCCTTCTGTCATTTTTTGCAGCTCGCTTCCGGCAAACTCAGGTTTTGTTTCGCCAATCACGTATACGAGATCTCCCGCTTGTTTGAAATGCTGTGTTGTAATGTGTTTTGTATCTTCAATTAAGCCGACCATGCCGATAACAGGTGTCGGGTAGATCGCCGTGCCGTTTGATTCGTTATAAAGCGATACGTTTCCGCCGATAACCGGTGTGCTGAGAACACGGCACGCCTCGCTGATGCCGTCAGCCGCTTTTTCGATCTGCCAGAAGATTTCCGGTTTCTCCGGGTTTCCAAAGTTAAGGTTATCTGTGACTGCAAGCGGTTCTGCGCCTGAGCAAATGATGTTGCGCGCCGCTTCAGCGACAGCAATTTTCCCGCCGACTTCAGGATCGAGATAGAGATAACGCGCGTTACAGTCTGTCGTCATCGCCAGCGCCTTTTTCGTTCCGCGGATTCTGAGAACACCCGCATCAGACCCAGGAGCGACAACGGTATTCGTCCGCACCATGTAGTCATACTGATCGTAAACCCACTCTTTGCTTGCGATCGTCGGCTGCTGGAGGAGGGCCTTCAGCGTTTCATTCGCATCACCAATTTGGGGAGCCGGAACATCCGTCTCTAAAAACTCACGGTAATATGCTGGTTCTTGAGATGGCTTGTGGTAAACCGGAGCTTCTTCTGCCAAGGCATCAACAGGCAGCTCACATACAACCTCACCTTTGTGTGTGAGGCGAAGCATTTTATCATCTGTTACACGTCCGACAGAAACCGCTTCAAGTTCGTACTTGTCAAAAATATCGATGATTTCCTGCTCACGTCCGCGCTCGATGACCAAAAGCATCCGTTCCTGTGATTCAGAAAGCATCATTTCATAAGCGGTCATGCCTGTTTCACGCTGAGGGATCAGGTCAAGATTCATCTCAATACCAGAGCCGGCTTTACTTGCCATTTCCGCACTTGAGCTTGTTAAACCGGCTGCTCCCATATCCTGAATGCCGACTAACGCATCACATTGGATGACTTCCAGACATGCTTCAAGCAAAAGCTTCTCCATAAACGGATCGCCGACTTGAACAGCAGAGCGCTTTTCTTCAGACGAGTCAGACATTTCTTCAGATGCAAACGTAGCGCCGTGGATTCCGTCACGCCCCGTTTTCGCTCCTACGTACATTACTGTGTTGCCGACACCCTTCGCCTGGCCTTTTTTGATGTCTTCATGGTTGATTAAACCGACGCACATTGCGTTGACGAGCGGATTACCTTCATAGCTGCTGTCAAACTGCACTTCTCCGCCGACTGTCGGGATGCCGATACAGTTGCCGTATCCGGCGATACCCGCTACTACTTCTTCAAACAAGTACTTCACGCGCGGTGAAGTCAGTTCACCAAATCGAAGAGAGTTCAATACAGCGATTGGACGGGCACCCATTGAGAAAACGTCACGGATAATGCCGCCTACGCCAGTCGCAGCGCCTTGGTAAGGTTCGAGAGCTGATGGGTGGTTATGTGATTCAATTTTGAACACAACCGCTTGGTTGTCACCGATATCAACGATTCCGGCGCCTTCCCCCGGACCTTGCAGCACACGCTCGCCGCTTGTCGGGAATTTACGCAGAATCGGCTTTGAGTTTTTGTAGCTGCAATGCTCTGACCACATGACAGAAAAAATTCCGATTTCTGTGTAGTTCGGCAATCTGCCAAGAATGGATTCAATCAATGCAAACTCATCATCACTGACACCCATTTGCTGATACATTTTCTCTTCTTTTATTTGTTCTTTACTTGGTTCAAGCAGTAGTGACATGAGTTTCCCTCCAATTTTTCACGATAGACTGAAACAATTTAAGACCGTCGGCGCTTCCAAGCAGTTCATCGACCGCGCGCTCAGGGTGAGGCATCATGCCTAATACGTTGCCTTTCTCATTCACGACACCGGCAATGTCGCTGACACTTCCGTTAATATTGGAGCCGTATGTGAAAGCAATTTGATTGTTTTCTTTCAATGAAGCAAGCGTTTCGTCATCACAGTAGAAATTTCCTTCACCGTGGGCAACCGGGATTGTAATCGATTGGCCCTTTTCGTAGGAAGATGTGAATAATGTTTCATCGTTTTGTACAATTAATTCAACCGGACGGCAAATGAACTTTAAATCTTTGTTGCGTCTCATTGCGCCTGGCAGAAGGCCAAGCTCCTGTAAAATCTGGAATCCGTTGCAGACGCCAAGAACAGGTTTTCCTTCAGCGGCCGCCTGTTTGACAGCTGGCATAATATTCGCAAATCGGGCGATAGCGCCGCATCTCAAGTAATCGCCGTAAGAAAATCCTCCCGGAATTAACACGCCGTCGAAGCCGTCAAGGCTTGTTTCCTCATGCCAGACGTATTCCACTTCATGGCCGAGCTCATCCTTTACAGCATGATACATATCGATATCACAGTTGGAGCCGGGTAACACAATCACCGCAAATTTCACTGTGCGACTACCTCCTCAACCTCGTATCTGTAATCTTCAATCACTGTATTCGCAAGAAGTTTTTCGCACATTTCTCTTACCAGGACGTCAAGATCACGGTCAGATTTTTCAATGGTAAGCTCCATGTATTTTCCGATGCGCACATCTTGAACTTCGTTATAAGTCATACTGTGCAAGGCATGCTGGACAGCGCTCCCTTGTGGATCTAGTACACTTTCTTTTAAGCTGACATAAACTTTTACTTTATACATGATGAATGCCTCCCAGTCTTTTGAAAATCTCTTCGTATGCGTCGGTTAAGCTTCCCAGATTGCGTCTGAATAAATCTTTGTCCAGCTTTTCGTTCGTGTCTTTGTCCCACAAGCGGCATGTGTCAGGTGAAATTTCATCCGCCAAAAGCACTTGCCCGTCTGCATCTAAACCGAATTCAAGCTTGAAATCTATTAATCTGACATGACAATCATCAAAAATGGCTTGAAGCTCTTCATTTACTGTTTTTGTAATGGACTTAATGGTTTCTACCTGCTCAGGAGTTGCCGCTTTTAAGAGCCAAATATGATCTTCTGTGATAAGCGGATCACCCAGCGCGTCATCCTTGTAGTAAAACTCGATAATCGGCTGTTCAAGCTCTGTACCTTCTGGAATGCCGAGACGTTTGGACATGCTTCCTGCTACCACATTTCTGACTACGACTTCAAGCGGCACAATCGTTACCTTTTTAATGAGCTGCTCTGTTTCCGAAATACGCTCGATAAAGTGGTTGTTAATGCCTTTAGCATGAAGGTGTTTGAAAATTAAGCTTGAAATCTCGTTATTTAAGCGCCCTTTTCCGCTGATTTCTGCTTTTTTCTCGCCGTTAAAAGCAGTGGCGGAGTCTTTATACACGACGTACAGCGTGTTTTCGTCATCGGTTTTGTAGATCTTTTTTGCTTTTCCTTCGTATAAAAGTTCATTCTTCACAATATTCACGGAAGGCCTCCTAACCCGAATGTTGGGAATTTTCAAACTAAGACGGCATAGAAGAAGCCGCCTAAAAGCTTCTTCTATGCTAAACCTAAACGTTCAAAGATCAGATCAACATTTTTCAGATGGTAGTTGTAATCAAAGCAGTCAGCAATTTTTTCTGGAGAAAGACGGGACGTGATTTTCTCTTCCGCTTCCACCAGCTCACGGAACGGCACTTGTTTTTCCCACGCTTCCATTGCTTTTGGCTGTACTGTATCATAGGCTTCTTCACGAGTCAGGCCTGTGTCAATCAAGGCAAGCAGCACGCGCTGAGAGTAGATAAGGCCGAGTGTGCGGTCCATGTTGCGCTTCATGTTTTCCGGGAAGACCGTTAAGTTCTTCACGATGTTAGAGAAGCGGTTCAGCATGTAGTTCAGAGCGATTGTCGCATCCGGAAGAATAATCCGTTCTGCTGAAGAATGAGAAATATCGCGCTCATGCCATAATGGAACATTTTCGTAAGCCGTCATCATGTAGCCGCGGATCACGCGTGCTATTCCTGTCATGTTTTCAGAGCCGATCGGATTGCGTTTGTGCGGCATCGCAGATGAACCCTTTTGCCCTTTCGCGAAAAATTCCTCAACTTCGCGTGTTTCACTCTTTTGCAGACCGCGGATCTCCACTGCGAATTTCTCGATGCTTGTCGCGATCAAAGCAAGTGTCGCCATATAGTCAGCATGGCGGTCACGCTGAAGGGTTTGAGTTGAAATCGGTGCTGCTTTCAATCCGAGCTTCTCACATACATATTGTTCAACAAATGGGTCAATGTTCGCATATGTGCCCACAGCGCCGGAAATCTTCCCAACTTCGATGCCTTCTTTCGCTTGTTTGAAACGCTCAAGATTCCGTTTCATTTCCTCATGCCAAAGCGCAAGTTTTAAGCCGAATGTTGTAGGCTCAGCGTGTACGCCGTGTGTGCGCCCCATCATGACTGTGTATTTATGTTCTTTCGCTTTTTCTTTTATAATGTCAACAAATCTCTCAAGGTCCTTGAGCAGAATATCGTTTGCCTGTTTTAATAAGTAAGAAAGAGCAGTATCAACAACGTCAGTTGACGTTAAGCCGTAGTGCACCCATTTTCTTTCTTCACCCAGTGATTCGGAAACGGCGCGTGTAAAAGCGACAACGTCATGGCGCGTGTCCTGTTCGATTTCTAAAATGCGGTTGATGTCAAATGACGCGTTCTCGCGCATGACCTTTACGTCTTCTTTCGGAATGACGCCCAGCTCCGCCCACGCTTCACAGGCAAGAATCTCTACCTCCAGCCATGCTTGAAATCTGTTTTCATCCGTCCAAATCGCGGACATTTCAGGTCTTGAATAACGTTCGATCATTCTGCTTGTCCTCCGTCTCTATTCATCCATTTATTTGTGATCTCCTGAATCCAATGGTCTTCAGGCTGCTTCATAAATGTAATATGCCCCATTTTGCGGCCTTTTTTAATTTCATGTTTTCCGTATATATATAGCTTTGCTTCTTTTAAAAGCTCCGGCTCTTCCTCCACAAGCTTCACTTCATCGCCGAGAAGATTCACCATCATGCCCGGCTTCAGCAAATCTGTTTTCCCGAGCGGAAGGCCGCATACCGCTCTGATATGCTGTTCAAACTGGCTCGTCTCGCAAAGGTCCAGCGTATAATGCCCTGAATTGTGCGGTCTTGGCGCCAGTTCATTGACCAAAAGCTCTCCGTCTTCTGTCAGGAACATCTCAACAGCAAGCGGTCCGACAAGGTTAAGCTCGTCTGCAAGCTTAACGGCTAAATCAGCAGCCTTCTTCTGAATCCCTTCCTCCACCCGTGCAGGCACGATGCTTTGGAAAAGAATGTTGTTGTGGTGAATGTTTTCAGCTGCCGGAAATGTTGCAATTTCGCCGTTTACCGATCTGACGACGATCACCGACAGTTCCATTTTAAAAGAAACCCAGCTTTCGAGAATGCAGGTTCCGTGTTCTAAAAGAGCTACAGCCTGCTCAATTTGCGCCTCTTCCTTGATCACAACTTGGCCTTTGCCGTCGTATCCGCCGCGACATGTTTTCAGGACTGCTGGAAGCCCAAGCTCCTGTACCGCCTGTTTCAGTTCATCCTTTGTTTTGACGATGCTGTACGGCGCGACTTCACAGCCAGCCGCTTGAATTGCTTTTTTCTCCGTTTCACGGTTTTGGGTAATGAGCAGCAGCTCACTTCCTTGCGGGAGATACGCATGACCTGTTAGCCAATGCAGCGCATCATAGTCGATGTTTTCAAACTCATACGTGATGATGTCGCTGATTTCAGCCAATTTTCGAATCGCTTCACGGTCATTGTAATGAGCGGTAATTTCGATATCCGCAACCTGCCCGCACGGCGAATCTTTCACTGGATCAATGACCGCGACTTTATATCCCATTTGTTTGGCGGACACAGCCATCATTTTCCCAAGCTGGCCGCCGCCGATAATGCCGATTACAGCTCCCGGATAGATGATTTGTTTAGACAAGCTGATCACTGCTTTCTAACACCGTCTGTTTTGTATTTTCTCTTCTCTCGTCCAGCTTACGGGCAAGGCCTTCGTCAAAAGCTGACAAAATTTGCGCCGCTAACAGGCCTGCGTTCACAGCGCCTGCTTTGCCGATGGCTGTTGTCGCAACAGGCACACCTCCAGGCATTTGCACGATAGAAAGAAGTGAATCCAGCCCGTTCAGCGCCTTGGACTGAACCGGTACTCCAATGACCGGCAGAGTTGTTTTCGCCGCCGTCATCCCTGGAAGATGGGCCGCTCCTCCGGCACCGGCGATAATCACCTTGATGCCTCTTTCTCTGGCAGTTTCAGCGTATTCAAACATGAAATCAGGCGTCCGGTGAGCGGAAACGACCTTTTTTTCGTACGGAACATTGAGTTCGTCAAGTATGTCGCATGCGTTTTTCATTGTCTCCCAATCGGAAGTGCTTCCCATGATGATTCCTACTAGCGGCTGCATTCTGTTCCCACCTTCTAATGCTTTTGTTTTCAGAAAATAAAAAATACCCGCTCTGCATTGCACTTATGAGGAAGCAATACAAACCGGGCATGGTACATGTATCGTCAGTCGTTCGCTTCTGCGATATATCCATGTCAGTTTTATCGATCACTTTCCTGCATAGTCCGGCAATTTACGGTCGCCGGGTAGAAACTTATGGGCCATATTCCCAAGATTATATGAGGTCGTGTTTTGATTTCATGTTTATCTTAACAACGGACATGGATAATGTCAACGATATTATCGAACGATACAAAAATTCATTCTGCTAATGTTCGTGTTTTAGATCAATTTCCCTTCAAATACGATTTTTTTCCCGCACGGAACGATCTGAATTGACCCATTTTCCTTTTTCTCCATAAAAATAGGCTCTTCCATTCGCCTTACAGGCAGATACCCTTCTTCTTTCATTTGCTGAAGCACCGCATCAATCGTTTGCTGCTCTGTTACTTCAAACTTTTTCTTCTTCGGCTTTGCCATTATTCTTTAATTCTCCTCTTCTTCACCGCTTTGACCCAGAAGCCGCCATGGATTGTTTTTGGTTCATACGCAATAATAAAAGCTTTTGAATCAAGTGTTTTAATCGTATCATATAGCTGAAGTTCATATCTTCTCGGCGTCAGAATCTGAAGGGCGGTGCGGTCACCTTCAAGCCCGCCGGCCACCCAGTTTGTCACGCCGTAGCCTTTTTCACGGAGCTGCCTCGGAAGATCAAGATCGAGCTCCTTCGTAATCACATTGACCATAATATAGCCAAGCGCCAATTTTTCTTCTATTTTCATGCCGACAATCACGCCAAGACCGTAACCGAGCGCGTACGCGATCACATTTTGAATCTGGTCTAAGTTATCGAGCACCAGACTCAGCCCTGTCACATAAACCAGTATTTCAATCGTACTGATGCCGGCCGCTAAATAACGCTGGCCTTTCAGCGTTAAAATCATTCTTATCGTAAAAAATGACACATAGACAATATTAATAATGAGAATTATGAGAACCATGGCTAACCCATTTGATAAGATGGTTTGCATCATTTTATTTCATCCCCCTACTCTTCATCTTGCATAAAGCATTCATATTCTACTAGAGAAATGAGTCGTTTACAATGAGCTGAGGCCATGAACCTAAGGAAAATATTTCGACACGCTTTATGAGATTGAACAGTAGTAGTTTACCCTCTTTCTCACCTTTTCAAAATCAAAATAAAAAAGCCCGCTTTTCAGCAGACTCACCTCTTCTCATATATTGTCAGATCTCTTTTTTCATTTTCAGAAGGGACTTGTATTCTTTCTCAAGCTCACTCAGCGTATAATGAGCCAGCTGTTCCCCTCTTCCCTGATAAAATTCCGAGAGCAGTAATTTGGTTTTTAAAAATTGTTTCTTTTGATTAATCGCTCGGCGAAGTAAATCAGCCATGTCCATCATCCTCCTTAAACATAAAGGTTTGTGCGCTGGACGTTTACAGCATTTTCCCTATCATACATGGATTAATCCTACAAATCAACTATGTTTTTTAGATATATTTGTAAAAAGTGTGACATAAAAAAACCGGCTTGGATTAGCCGGTTTTTTCATTAAAGCGGAATCAGCGACGCCGTAAAATATTCAGAAATCAACGGCCAAGTCACTGCCGCAAACAGCAGCGCTATCGCAACCACAGCAAATACACAATAGATATAGTCAATCGGTGCATCCTGTGCCGCCTGATACAGACACTGCACATACAGCGCCATCATAAAAAAGATCGAAAACAAGATCAGCACTGTAAACAGAACTGTCAGCATTGGGATATTCACGATCGCAAAGATCAGCCAAAGGATTGAAACAGCAATCACTGGTACAAGCAATGAACCCAAACCGGCAGCCGCTTCCCTGAACGTCACCTTCTGCTTCATCATATAGCGGGAGACGGCCCATACGGCTAAGACCATTACCGCGAAAAAGAGAAGCAAATACACAAGAACGACTAAAAATCCGTCATAAAAAGCGTGATGGCGTTCTCCGAAACCGAGCGGCCGATTCCAGCTCGCCTTTAACTGAAACCAGTTCCCGATTGAAAAGATCATACTGAATATAAGCATTGAAATCAGACCATACTTATAATGAGAAAAACCATCCGCTACGACGGTTTTCGCCGGTGACTTCAAAATCGAGAACGCAAAACCGCAATATCTGTTGATGGCTGCCCATACAGACGCAAGCTTGTCTTTAACAGTTGATACACCGCGCTCCTGATGCGGTTTCTGCTTTTGTTTTTGCTTCTGCTTGCTTTGCCTGCTGGCATTTCTGGACATTCTCGATAGTGGTTCTTCATCTGCATCTATTCTTTCACTCTGGTTAAC
>NZ_JAVAXX010000380.1:0-4987 GCF_042709275.1 Bacillus sp. LR_5
CAAGTTTGATTGGGTTATTGTGCATTATTACAGATTATACTTTATTTGTAAACATATTTTCATTAAATAAGTTATTTTTTCAGGTATAATAGATATATTGATAGGATTAGAAGAACAATACCCAGATGAAGAATATCTTAAACACACCGCCAGGCAGGAGGGATGCCCGATGAAGAAAAAGAAAGCAATGATGCTCGGAGCGGCAGGCGGAAAAGCGATGTTAAAAAGGAAAAACCGAAAAAAATGTATCCAGCACATTACTGTTTTTTTTCAAATGCTTCGCGATTGGAGAAACGGCGACTATCCACGTTCCCAGGTTAAAACGCTTTTTCTTCTAACTGCTGCCATCTTATATATCGCCATGCCGCTCGATGTCATTCCAGATGTTATACTCGGTCTTGGGATCATTGACGATGCAGCTGTTTTAGGTTTGATTTGGATGCTGATTAAAAAAGAAATGTCACAATATGAAAAGTGGCGTTTGCAATAAATATAAAAAGCCCCGTTCTTCAAACGGGGCTTTTCCTGCTTATTGATTCACGCTGTCTTTTTCATAAATTGGAACCCAGCCTTCTGTTGTGACAAAGATTCTCACCGCGACAACTTTGCGATCCTCCTGAAGTGTGAAATAATGGCGGATATTTTCAGGCACGGAGATTAAATCTCCAGGGTTTAAACGGACATCAAAAAACGTGCCATCCTTGCCCTGAATGACAAAAATGCCGTGTCCGCTTACGATAAAACGGACCTCATCGTCTGTGTGGTGATGCTCTCTTTTAAAGTTCTCAAGCAGTTCATCAAGTTTCGGATTGCTATCTGACAAAGAAATAACATCCTGTGCTTTGTAGCCGCGGCGGGCTGAGATATCTTTAATTTCAGTTTCAAAGGTATCAAGGATTTGCTGTTTATCTTCTTCTGTCAGATCATATTTCTCTGAAAGCTGTTCCGGGAGCTTCGCGATATCCCATTGCTCATAAATAACCTCTTGACTGTCCAGAAAGCTTGCTACTTCCTCTTGATTTTCAATCGTTGTATTTGCCTCATCATGAATTCGAATTGTTGCCATTTCAGTTCCTCCTTTTATTTAACCAGCTGGTGCTGGAGTGTTTTCAATTTCAAATGGTAGCTGAACAAAAATTCATATGCTTCAAGCACTCTTTTTGCTTCAAATGCTGTTCTTCCCCAAGCGGTAATACCGTGATTTCGGATCAGAACAGCTCCTGAATCTTCTGAAATCTCTTCGGCAAACAGTGCCGCGAGCGTCGGAATATGAGCCGGATTTTTAATGATCGGAATGGTCACTTCTGCATTCTCTTCCCACAGGCCGAGCGCTTTTATTATTTCCTGGCCTCTGAATGTGATTTTCTTTTGATCTCCGTATAGCTCTGAGATCACATTATTGTTTACCGTATGGACATGCAGGCAGCATCCGGCATTGGTTTTATTGTACAAATGTGTGTGCAAAAGCGTTTCCGCTGACGGTTTCAGAGAATGCCCGCTTTCGGCAGGCTCTCCATACTGATCCACCAGCAGAAAATCTTCGCCCGTCTCTTTGCGTTTATCTTTTCCGCTTGCAGTGACGAGAAATGTTAAAGGCTCATCAGAAACTTTAATAGACAGATTGCCGCTAGTCGCCGGAAACCAATCTCGTTCAGCCAATTCCCGTTTTACTTCAGCGAGTTCTCTCCAGCGTTCTTGTTTTGCAGCCATTCCTGTACCTCCGTTACATTCTCAATATCTTTTCTTATCTCATAAAAATCTTGATACGGGAGATGATTCAGATTCTGCTCCCGGCATTCGTTTAATAAATAATCCCTTGCAAAACAAAGATCAGACAGCTTTGCTGCCTCTACATCTGTAACCGAATCACCGATCATGATGATATATTGGTTCGGTTCAGCGAGTTCATGTATCACTGACGGCTTGCAGCACCCGCATTGATTGCTGCAAGTCCCTTTGCACGAATGAGGCCAGCCAATTTGAATATAGTCATTGTCAAATGAAGCATGGTTGCAATAAATATGGTCTTTCTCCACAATGCCTTCAAGCAATGGATATACAAAAAAGTCCATTCCTCCACTTACGACATAAAACGGAATCTCATGCTCCTTGACAAACGCTACAAATTCCCGAAAGCCTTCCCTGATTTTTGCATCTTCCAATACAAATCTTGTAATCTCTTCTTTTAAACTGCTTGGCAGAAGGCCGAACATCCGTCCGACACCTTCCTTGATCGACAGCGTTTTGGACAGCACGCCGTCTTTTAATGCCGTCCACTCCGGCGGAGCAAATGTTTTCATGATGCTTATAATGTTGTCGTTCATCGTGATGGTTCCGTCAAAATCACAAATAATTAAAGGCTTTCGAGTCGTCATACAGCTTCAACCTTTCCCCATTTATCAAGGGCAAGCTTTAGATCCTTGCATTGTTCGGCTTTTTCATCAATCGGCTGGGCTTCTAAGACCGCATCAATTATGGCTCTGAACGCTTTGCCCCCGCCTTGGGCGCCGTTCGGATGTCCGTGTACGCCTCCCCCGGCGTTAATAATATGATCTATGCCGAAATCCCGCATTAAAAGCGGAACCATACCGGGATGAATGCCTGCTGACGGAACGGCAAATGTTTGGTTAAAGGCATCCTCTCTTACACATTCTTCGTGAATCGCCAGCGCATCTTCTTTTGGAAGCGCAACCGAACCGTATGGAGATGGGAAGAGACTGAAGTCAGCACCGCAATACCGGTTCAATTTTCCGAGCAAAAGAGCATGAGAAAATCCGTAGAACGGAGAAGACGTAAACGCCCCGCTGACAGCTGGATGTGCCATAATCGGGATTGCGATTTCGGGATCTTCCGCTAGGCTTTGCATGACGTCCAAGCCGTAAGCGAAGACATTAAACAAAAGCGCATCTGCTCCTAATTCGGCAGCGCGTCTCGCTTTGTCTTTCAGATCAGCCGTACGTCCAGTCAAATTGACCGCATACAGCGTTTTATGCCCGGTTTGCTCATACGTTTCTTTCAATATTTGCTTTCCTTCTGTAATTCTTGTTTCAAAAGGCGCCAGACCTGTCTCAAAGAAAATTTCATCGTCCTTAATCAAATCAACTCCGCCAAGCGCCTGCTGCCTGAGCTGTTCTTTAATATCACTCAGATCCCTTCCGATAACCCCTTTAAAAATGCTCATTAACAGCGGTCTCTCAAACTCTCCCAGCAGCTTCCGGATGCCGTATACGCCAAACTTCGGTCCCGGCAGCGTGCGCTTAAATGCTTCAGAGAAGTGAAGATCGAGTAATTTGATTTTTCCGTCCAGCGACAGCTTGCCAAACACTGTTGTCAGCAAAGCCGGAATATCCTGAGAGAAATTGATTTCAGGATAGGCAATTGTGATCACCGCTTGTTTCCCTGATGCAGGAGTTCCCTCTCTTTCCTCGACCTTTATCACCCGCCCCTTGTGCTTTTGCATTTGCTCCTGTTTTACAAGGGGCAGATCTGTCCATGAGCCTACTGTCAATCCTGTTGCGATTTGTTCTGCTTTTTTCTCTGTATCGGCTCCCGGTTCGGTCAGGAGATATGTTGCTAATAACTCACTCATGCCAGAGCTCCTTTCATTTCATCCATATAAAAAAACCTCTTCAAACAGCAATCGCGTCTAAAGAGGTTTCGTTTCTCGTCCGAATCTTATCTCTCAGCCGCCAGCTGCAAGAATTAGCACCGTGCTTTATAAGTCGGTTGCCGGGCTTCATCGGGCTCGTCCCTCTGCCTGCTCTTGATAAGAAAATATAGATTTTATAAATTATTTTGAATTATCCCATCGTTATCAGATCTTGTCAATGCTTTTTTGGGTAAACAGGTTCAGTTTCCCAATTCGATAAGCGGCTTCTTTGAGTCTTTCTTCACTTGTCAGCAGTCCGACTCTGACGTAGCCCTCGCCATATTCACCGAAGCCGTTTCCAGCCGCAACCGCCACATTCGCTTTTTCCAGCAAAAGGTCTGAGAACTGCTCGGAAGTATAGCCTTCAGGCACAGGCAGCCATGCAAAAAATGAACCTGCCGGAGCTGTCACATCCCAGCCGATTTCCCGGCATGCCGCAATCCAAGCGTTTCGCCTGCTCTCATATCGGGCATTTTGCTCCGCCACACACGTCTGATCAGCTAGCAGTGCCGCCGCTGCAGCCTCCTGAGTCGCTCTGAAAAGACTGACAAACATATGGTCTTGATAAAGATTGATCGCTTCAATGACCGAAGCGTTTCCGACAGCAAAACCGACCCGCCACCCTGCCATGTTATACGTTTTTGACAGCGTATAAATTTCAATTCCGATATCCTTCGCACCTTCAGTCTGCAAAAAGCTTAACGGCTTGCAGCCGTCAAATCCTACAGCGCCGTAAGCAAAATCATGAACGACACAGATCCCGTTTTCTTTCGCAAAACTCACGGTTTCTTCAAAAAACTCGGAGGTAGCAACAGCTCCCGTCGGATTATTCGGATAATTCAAATACATCAATTTCGCCTGTTCCCTTACTTCAGCCGCGATGCTGCTGTAATCAGGAAGAAACGCCCTGTCCTTTACGAGCGGCATCATTTCCATCTTCGCTTTCGCGAGTGTGACACCTGACCAGTAATCAGGATAGCCCGGATCCGGAACTAAAATCGTATCACCCGGATTCAACAAGCATTGCGGGAGCTCGACCAGACCGGCTTTCCCGCCGAATAATACAGCGACTTCAGTTTCCGGGTCAAGATCGATGCCGTATTCTCGTTTATAAAATGCTGCTGCGGCTGATTTCAGACTATATGAGCCGCGAAAAGTCGAGTATTTATGATTTTCAGGATCCGCAACGGCTCGTTTCATTTCCTCGACGATATGTTCCGGAGTCGGCTGATCCGGATTTCCCTGTCCGAGATTGATGACGTCGTGTCCTTCTGCGAGCTTTCGGTTCACTTTCTGCACCAGAGAAGCGAAGAATTGTTTAGGCAATTCTTTCAATAC
>NZ_JAVAXX010000381.1:0-4953 GCF_042709275.1 Bacillus sp. LR_5
TCAGGATGCCGAGGTCAGTGAAAGTATCGTTCAAGACTACTGGTCACGCTGCATTGAAGAACTGCAGGGCATTTCGCCGCCGATTATCAGTCTTTTAAACCAGCAAAAACCGAAGCTGAAGGGCAATAAACTGATTGTCAAAACCAAAACGGATACAGAAGCGGCTGCGCTAAAAAACAAATACAGTTCCATGATTCAAGCAGGCTACCGTCAATTTGGCTTTCCGGATCTTCAGCTTGATGCTGAAATATTTGTATCCGAGCAGGAAGTTCAAAAGTTTCGGGAACAAAAGCTTGCGGAAGACCAAGAGCGGGCTATGCAGGCCTTGATTGAAATGGAGAAGAAAGATAAAGAAAGTGATGAAGACCAAGCACCATCTGGTCCTCTTGTTATCGGTTATCAAATTAAAGATAACGAGGAAATCCGGACGCTTGACAGCATCATGGACGAAGAACGGAGAATTACGGTCCAAGGTTATGTGTTTGATGTGGAGACGCGCGAGCTGAAGAGCGGGCGCACGCTGTGTATCTTCAAAATTACAGACTATACAAATAGTATTTTGATCAAAATGTTTGCACGTGAAAAAGAAGATGCGGCGCTGATGAAGTCTCTGAAAAAAGGAATGTGGGTAAAAGCACGCGGAAGCATTCAAAATGATACATTTGTCAGAGACCTTGTCATGATCGCAAATGACGTAAACGAAATAAAAGCAAAAACCCGTGAAGATTCAGCACCTGAAGGAGAAAAAAGAGTGGAATTGCATCTTCATTCCCCAATGAGCCAAATGGATGCTGTTACGGGTATCGGAAAGCTTGTCGAACAGGCGAAAAAATGGGGGCATGAGGCCATCGCTTTGACTGACCATGCTGTCGTTCAATCCTTCCCTGATGCGTATTCTGCGGCCAAAAAGCATGGAATTAAAATGATTTACGGGATGGAAGCGAATCTCGTGGATGATGGCGTGCCAATTGCTTATAATGCCGCACATCGTCTGCTCGAAGAAGAAACATATGTTGTTTTTGACGTTGAGACGACAGGATTGTCTGCTGTATACGATACCATTATTGAGCTGGCTGCAGTAAAAGTAAAAGGCGGAGAAATTATTGATAAATTTGAGGCGTTTGCGAACCCGCATCGTCCGCTTTCCGCCACAATCATAGAGCTGACAGGGATCACAGATGATATGCTACAAGACGCTCCGGATGTCGTAGATGTAATAAGAGATTTCAGAGAATGGATTGGCGATGATATTCTTGTCGCTCATAATGCAAGCTTTGATATGGGATTCTTAAATGTAGCCTATAAAAAGCTTCTTGAAGTCGAAAAAGCTAAAAACCCAGTCATTGATACGCTTGAACTTGGACGTTTTCTCTATCCGGAATTTAAGAACCACCGGTTGAACACACTTTGTAAAAAGTTTGATATCGAACTCACACAGCATCACCGTGCGATCTATGATACTGAGGCAACCGCTTATTTGCTTCTGAAAATGCTGAAAGACGCAGCTGAAAAAGGTATTCAGTACCATGATGAGTTGAATGAAAATATGGGTCAGTCCAATGCTTATCAAAGATCAAGACCGTATCATGCAACATTACTTGCCGTGAACAGCACGGGACTTAAAAATTTATTTAAGCTTGTGTCACTTTCTCATATTCATTATTTTTACAGAGTGCCGCGTATTCCGAGATCTCAGCTTGAGAAATACAGGGAAGGGTTGCTGATCGGTTCTGCCTGTGACAGGGGAGAGGTTTTTGAGGGAATGATGCAAAAATCGCCTGAAGAGGTGGAAGATATCGCGTCATTTTATGATTACCTTGAGGTTCAGCCGCCTGAAGTGTATCGTCACTTGCTGGAGCTTGAACTGGTCCGTGATGAAAAAGCGCTGAAAGAAATTATTGCGAATATCACGAAGCTGGGGGAAAAGCTTAATAAACCGGTTGTTGCGACGGGAAATGTCCATTACTTGAATGATGAGGATAAAATCTACAGAAAGATTTTAATATCCTCACAAGGCGGGGCAAATCCGCTGAACAGGCATGAACTGCCGAAAGTGCATTTCAGAACGACAGACGAAATGCTTGAAGCTTTTTCTTTCTTAGGTGAAGAAAAAGCGAAGGAGATCGTAGTCACCAATACCCAAAAGGTTGCTTCTTTAGTTGATGACATCAAGCCGATTAAAGATGATTTATATACGCCGAAAATCGAAGGCGCTGATGAAGAGATCAGAGAAATGAGCTATCAGCGTGCAAGAAGCATTTACGGGGAAGAGCTGCCTGAAATTGTCGAAGCGCGGATTGAAAAAGAGTTAAAGAGTATTATTGGCCACGGATTTGCTGTTATTTACTTGATCTCTCACAAACTTGTAAAACGTTCACTAGATGACGGGTATCTCGTTGGTTCCCGTGGTTCCGTAGGATCTTCATTAGTTGCGACACTTACTGAGATTACTGAGGTAAACCCGCTGCCGCCGCACTATGTTTGTCCTGAGTGTCAGTATTCTGAGTTCTTTAATGACGGTTCTGTCGGTTCTGGTTTTGACCTGCCTGACAAGACATGTCCTCATTGCGGAACGCCTTTGAAAAAAGACGGCCATGATATTCCATTTGAAACGTTCTTAGGATTTAAAGGGGACAAAGTACCTGATATCGATTTGAACTTCTCAGGGGAATATCAGCCGCAAGCACATAATTACACAAAAGTATTGTTCGGAGAAGACAATGTATATCGTGCGGGAACAATAGGCACGGTGGCAGAAAAAACAGCCTACGGTTATGTAAAAGGCTATGCCGGAGACAACAATCTTCATATGCGCGGTGCCGAAATAGATCGGCTCGTGCAGGGATGCACGGGTGTAAAACGTACAACTGGACAGCACCCTGGCGGTATTATCGTAGTTCCGGATTATATGGATATTTATGATTTTTCACCGATCCAGTTTCCGGCAGATGCCACAGGTTCAGAGTGGAAAACGACTCATTTTGATTTCCACTCCATCCATGACAACCTGTTAAAACTTGATATTCTCGGACACGATGACCCGACTGTTATTCGGATGCTTCAAGACTTAAGCGGAATAGATCCGAAAACAATTCCGACGGATGATCCTGAAGTGATGAAGATCTTCCAGGGAACCGAATCACTCGGTGTGACTGAAGAACAGATTGGCTGTAAAACGGGCACTCTTGGAATTCCTGAATTCGGAACCCGATTTGTCCGGCAGATGCTTGAAGATACAAAGCCGACCACTTTTTCTGAGCTCGTTCAGATTTCAGGCTTGTCTCACGGAACTGATGTATGGCTTGGCAATGCACAGGAGCTCATCCACAATAATATTTGTGAGCTGAGTGAGGTTATCGGCTGCCGTGATGACATTATGGTTTATTTAATCTATCAAGGCCTTGAACCGTCCCTTGCCTTTAAAATCATGGAATTCGTGCGTAAAGGAAAAGGATTAACGCCTGAATGGGAAGAAGAAATGAAAAATAACAATGTCCCAGACTGGTATATTGATTCCTGTAAAAAGATTAAATACATGTTCCCGAAAGCCCACGCCGCGGCATATGTCTTAATGGCAGTCCGCATTGCTTACTTTAAAGTGCATCATGCTCTTTTGTATTATGCGGCTTATTTTACCGTTCGTGCAGATGACTTTGATATTGATACAATGATCAAGGGCTCTACAGCAATCAGAGCGGTAATGGAGGATATAAACGCTAAAGGACTTGATGCTTCACCGAAGGAAAAGAACCTTCTGACTGTTTTAGAATTAGCGCTTGAGATGTGTGAGAGAGGCTATTCATTCCAAAAAGTCGATTTATATCGCTCCAGCGCCACAGAGTTTATTATTGACGGCAACAGTCTAATTCCGCCGTTTAACTCTATTCCAGGGTTAGGGACGAACGCTGCTTTGAACATTGTAAAAGCTCGCGAAGAAGGCGAATTCCTCTCAAAAGAAGATTTGCAAAAGAGAGGGAAAGTATCAAAAACGATTTTAGAGTACTTAGATCGCCATGGCTGTCTGGAGTCACTGCCTGATCAAAACCAATTGTCACTGTTCTAATATGGAAAGCAGAATTTCTCAGAAATTCTGCTTCTATGCATACATAAGCGCAAAAAGTGCCATCGTAATATTAGAGTTTCTGTCACTTGCTTAGGTATGAAGGTAAGCGTATATCCATTTGCAATAAAAATATGGTTATGGTATAGTTTTATTGGAAATGCTAACGATTACCGAGGCAAAGAGTGGGGAAACCCGCTCTTTTGTATTGAACAGGAGAATTTTGTCTCGACATGTTCATCGTTTACTTTTTAGCCCCTGCTCTTTTGAAGCAGGGTTTTTATGCAGAGTGACGAGACGAATATGAGATCGACAGCACAAGGAGGAAGAACATGAGCAAAAAAGTGACTGACACCGTTCAAGAAATGGCTCAGCCAATCGTAGACAGCCTTCAGCTGGAACTCGTTGACATTGAATTTGTCAAAGAGGGCCAAAGCTGGTTCCTTCGCGTGTTTATTGATTCCGATGACGGTGTGGATATTGAGGAATGTGCCAAAGTAAGCGAAGCTTTAAGCGAAAAGCTTGATGAGGCAGACCCAATCAGCCAAAATTACTTTCTTGAAGTCTCATCTCCAGGAGCTGAGCGTCCGCTAAAGAAAAAAGCCGATTTCGAAAAATCACTAGGAAAAAACGTATACATTAAGACGTATGAGCCTATTGACGGCGTAAAAGTGTTTGAAGGTGAACTGGCTGAATTTGATGGACAAACAGTGACAGTTGAGATCACGATCAAAACAAGAAAGAAACGGATCAATATTCCGTATGAAAAGATAGCTAATGCAAGATTAGCTGTTACATTCTAATGAATACAAATGTTTTAAGGGGGGAGACCGTTAAATGAGCAGTGAATTATTAGATGCTCTCACGATTCTTGAAAAAGAAAAAGGCATCAG
>NZ_JAVAXX010000382.1:0-4945 GCF_042709275.1 Bacillus sp. LR_5
GTTTGTACGTTTGGCTAGAAAACAGCAATTTGATTACAACGAAGATGCCATACAGGTGCTTGAAGGCCTTGAGGCTGTCAGGAAAAGGCCGGGTATGTATATTGGCTCTACTGACGCGCGGGGTTTGCACCACTTGGTTTATGAAATTGTAGATAACTCTGTCGACGAGGTGCTTGCCGGCCATGGAGATCACATAATCGTCAAAATACATAAAGACAATAGTATTTCTGTACAGGATAGAGGCCGCGGCATGCCGACCGGAATGCATAAGCTCGGCAAACCAACCCCTGAAGTGATTTTAACGGTGCTTCATGCCGGAGGAAAATTCGGCCAAGGCGGCTATAAGACAAGCGGCGGGCTCCACGGAGTTGGTGCATCAGTCGTGAATGCTTTATCTGAATGGCTGACGGTTACCATTGAGCGGGACGGTTTTGTCTATCAGCAGCGATTTGAAAATGGAGGAAAACCGGTTACATCTCTCGAAAAGATCGGCAAAACAAAAAAGACGGGAACTCTTACACACTTTAAGCCAGATCCAACGATGTTCAGCACAACCACTTATAATTTTGAAACGCTCTCTGAGCGCTTAAGAGAGTCTGCGTTTTTGTTAAAAGGACTGAAAATTGAGCTGATTGATGAACGCAATGACCAGCATGAGGTCTTTTATTATGAAAACGGCATAGAAGCGTTTGTTGCTTACTTAAATGAAGAAAAAGACGTCTTGTCTGAAGTGGTCTCGTTTGAGGGTGAGCATCATTCTATAGAAGTGGACTTTGCGTTCCAGTTTAACGATGGTTATTCTGAAAATATTTTGTCGTTTGTCAACAATGTCAGAACAAAAGACGGCGGGACGCATGAGTCAGGTGCAAAAACTGCGATGACGCGTGCTTTTAATGAATATGCGCGAAAAGTGGCTTTGCTGAAAGAAAAGGATAAGAACCTTGAAGGCACCGATATAAGGGAAGGGCTTTCAGCCATTATTTCTGTCCGCATACCTGAGGAGCTTCTTCAATTTGAGGGACAAACAAAAGGAAAGCTCGGTACTAGTGAAGCAAGATCAGCGGTGGATGTGATTGTTTCAGAGCAGCTTGCTTACTTTTTAGAGGAAAATCGGGACACCGCAACGCTTCTTGTCAAAAAAGCAATCAAGGCGAGCCAGGCGCGCGAAGCGGCACGCAAAGCCCGTGAAGAAGCAAGAAGCGGCAAAAAACGAAAAAAATCAGAAGCGACTTTAAGCGGAAAGCTGACGCCTGCGGGTTCAAGAAACCCGGCAAAAAATGAATTGTATCTCGTTGAGGGAGATTCAGCAGGCGGGTCAGCCAAGCAGGGACGAGACCGCAGATTCCAAGCGGTACTGCCTTTACGTGGTAAAGTCATTAATACAGAAAAAGCTAAGCTTGCTGATATCTTTAAAAATGAAGAGATCAATACGATCATTCATGCGATCGGCGGAGGAGTCGGAGCAGATTTCTCAATCGATGACATCAACTACGACAAAATCATCATTATGACCGATGCCGATACTGACGGCGCTCATATTCAAGTGCTGCTTCTTACCTTTTTCTATCGCTATATGAAACCGCTCATTGAGCATGGCAAGGTGTTCATTGCGCTGCCACCTTTATATAAGGTCAGTAAAGGAAGCGGGAAGAAGGAAATCATTGAATATGCATGGTCTGATGAAGAGATGGGTGATGTCCTGAAAAAAGTCGGCAAAGGCTATACCATTCAACGATATAAGGGTCTTGGAGAGATGAACGCAGACCAGCTGTGGGAAACGACGATGAATCCGGAGTCCCGCACACTTGTTAGGGTCAAAATTGACGATGCGGCACGTGTAGAGAGACGTGTGACGACGTTAATGGGAGACAAAGTAGAGCCGCGCAGAAAGTGGATTGAGAAAAACGTCGCTTTCGGCTTAGATGAAGAAAGCAATATTTTAGAAAATGAAAACTTATCGGTCGCTGAGGAGGTTTAATGATTGTCACAGCCAGAATTATTTCATGATTTACCATTAGAAGAGGTGATCGGCGACCGTTTTGGACGCTACAGTAAATATATTATTCAAGACAGGGCGCTGCCCGATGCGAGAGACGGATTAAAGCCGGTACAGCGCAGAATTCTGTATGCGATGCATACAGATGGAAACACGTTTGATAAAAACTTCAGAAAAGCGGCCAAAACGGTCGGTAATGTCATCGGTAACTATCATCCGCACGGTGACAGCTCGGTTTATGAAGCAATGGTGCGGATGAGCCAGGATTGGAAAGTTCGTAATGTGTTAATCGAAATGCATGGAAACAATGGAAGCATCGACGGAGATCCCCCGGCAGCCATGCGTTATACAGAGGCACGATTATCTCCGATTGCATCTGAGCTTCTTCGGGATATTGACAAAAACACGGTTGAATTTGTGCCGAACTTTGATGATACAAGCAAGGAGCCTGTCGTACTCCCGGCGATGTTTCCTAACCTATTGGTCAACGGATCTACCGGGATTTCAGCAGGATACGCGACCGACATTCCCCCTCATCATCTGGGAGAAGTCATTGATGCTGTCATTAAGCGTATTCAAATGCCATCTTGCTCTGTTGATGAACTTATGGAAGTCATTAAAGGGCCTGATTTTCCGACAGGCGGTATTATTCAGGGCATTGACGGGATAAGAAAAGCTTACGAAACCGGAAAAGGAAAAATCATTATTCGCGGAAAGGCTGAAATTGAAACAATCAGAGGCGGGCGAGAACAAATTGTCATTACTGAAATTCCATTTGAAGTAAATAAAGCAAACCTTGTAAAAAAAATGGACGAGTTCCGTATTGATAAAAAGGTTGAAGGCATCTCAGAGGTTCGTGATGAAACGGATCGAACAGGGCTGAGAGTGGTCATTGAACTGAAAAAAGAAGCTGATGCCAAAGGCATTTTGAATTTCTTATATAAAAATACTGATTTGCAGATCACATATAACTTCAATATGGTGGCTATCCATAACCGCCGTCCGATGCTGATGAGCCTGCCGTCTATTTTGGATGCATATATCGGACACCAAAAGGAAGTTGTCACAAACCGGTCCGTTTACGAGCTTCAAAAAGCAAAAGACAGACATCATATCGTAGAAGGGCTCATGAAAGCTTTGTCTATTTTAGATGAAGTGATTGCAACAATCCGTTCTTCTAGCGATAAACGTGACGCTAAAAACAATTTGATCGCGAAATATGAATTTACGGAGCCTCAGGCTGAAGCCATCGTGTCATTGCAGCTATATCGTTTAACCAATACAGATATTACAGCGCTTAAGGAAGAGGCAGAAGAGCTCGGTAAAAAAATTGAAGAGCTCGAATCTATTCTGAGCAATGATAAAAAACTGCTAAAAGTGATTACAAACAGCTTAAAAGCATTGAAAAAGAAATATGCAGATACGAGACGCTCCGTGATTGAAGAAAAAATTGAAGAAATTAAAATCAATCTCGAAGTCATGGTTGCATCTGAGGATGTATATGTAACCGTTACGAAGGATGGTTACCTAAAACGGACGAGCCAGCGCTCATTTGCCGCTTCCAACGGTCAGGACTTCGGAATGAAAGATACGGACAGGATGCTGCATCAGTTTGAAATGAATACGACAGACGTGCTGCTGCTCTTTACGAACAAAGGAAGCTACATCTATTGTCCTGTTCACCAGCTGCCTGATATCAGATGGAAGGACATGGGCCAGCATTTTTCAAATCTGATCACTATTGACCGTGATGAAACGATTGTAAAGGCTATACCGATAAAAGAATTTGATCCGTCGGCATATCTTCTATTCTTTACGAAAAACGGTATGGTGAAAAAGACAGAGCTCACCCATTATAAAGCACAGCGTTATTCTAAGGCGCTTGTAGCCTTAAATCTGAAGGGTGAAGATGAACTGATTGATGTACATGTAACAAATGGGGAAAGCCAGATCTTTATGGCCACTCACTTAGGGTATGGTCTATGGTTTGGAGAAGACGAAGTGAATGTAGTTGGCGCGCGTGCGGCAGGTGTCAAAGGGATTAACTTAAAAGAGGATGACTTTGTTGTCTCCGGTGAGATCCTTCAGCAATCTGATTCAATTGTCTTGTTCACACAGCGGGGAGCGGTAAAACGCATGAGTCTTTCTGAGTTCGAGAAGACATCCCGCGCAAAACGCGGTGTCGTAATGCTAAGGGAACTGAAAAAGAATCCTCACCGAGTTGTAGCACTGTTCGCTTGCGGTCTTGAACAGCGACTAATGGCAGAAACAGAAAAAGGCGACAGAAAAGAACTGCAGGCAAAAGAGTTGCGGACAAACGACAGATACAGCAATGGCTCTTTCTTTTTTGATGAAGAGGAATCAGGCAAGGTTACAGCTGTTTGGCGCCTTCATACAGAACAATAATAAAAAACCCGCTCATACTATATGAGCGGGTTTCGTTTGTTTTTTATCAGCTTTCATGGTTGGTGAATAGATCTGTTACAGCATGAATGACTTCAATCCCCTGCCATACAAATAAATTCAGCGCTGTGAAAGAAAATAAGCCTAAAATCACCATTCTTAAGATAAACAACATGTTTAACAGCCTCCTCATATTTTCGTTACATAATCGGGTGATGTTGAACATGAAGTTTGCCGAAATAAGACGATTGATAAAATTTGGCCAGTATAAAGCTTTTTTTCCGCTGACGTCTGCGGGAGTATCCAGTACTTTTGCTTTCAGCGGTCAGCAGCAGAACAGCCATTGCCCATAAAGCGGTCAGCGTAAATGCCCCTGTGATGGATTTCTTCTCATCATCAGCATTTTGGCCGACTTTCATCTCATGCATTTCCTGCTGGTCGGCTACGGCTTTATAATGATGGCCGATATCAAAGGCGTGGGGAATTGAGAACAAATGAAAACTGGCAATCGCCAAGAATAAGATGGATGCTTTCAATATCGTTACT
>NZ_JAVAXX010000383.1:0-4938 GCF_042709275.1 Bacillus sp. LR_5
TTGCAAAGGTGACAAAAAACGAGTGCTTTTGTCATGTTTTATGGGATGTTTTTCAACATAAAGGAAATAAATGAAAAACTTTCGGGGTCGGCTCACATACCTGAAAAATGAGTGATAAAGAATATTCGAGGAGAGCTGCGGTTATCCGCAGTTTTTTTATTTAAACAAACATATCATGCAAAGACAGAGAGGTAAAGATTTTTCTGAAAAATGAATGCTTTACATCAAATAAGGCAAGATAACGGAAAGCGTTTTTTCATTTCCTTACAAGACTTTACTTATTGTTTACATGATCAACAGCCGCATTTAACAAAATTTCCCTAACATGATAAACGGAATACATTAAAGGAGGCATGAAAAAAATGAGTTTGTTTCAAAATATGAAATCAAAATTTCTGCCAATCGCCGCTGTTTCTGTCCTTACAGCTGGAATCTTTGCCGGAGCTGAGCTGCAGCAAACAGAAAAGGCCAGCGCCAAAAAACAAGACAAAGCTGAGATCAGAAATGTCATTGTGATGATAGGCGACGGCATGGGGACGCCTTACATAAGAGCCTACCGTTCCATGAAAAATAACGGTGACACACCGAATAACCCGAAGTTAACAGAATTTGACCGGAACCTGACAGGCATGATGATGACGCATCCGGATGACCCTGACTATAATATTACAGATTCAGCAGCAGCCGGAACAGCATTAGCGACAGGCGTTAAGACATATAACAATGCAATTGGCGTCGATAAAAACGGGAAAAAAGTGAAATCAGTACTTGAAGAGGCCAAACAGCAAGGCAAGTCAACAGGGCTTGTCGCCACGTCTGAAATTAACCACGCCACTCCAGCCGCATATGGCGCCCACAATGAATCACGGAAAAACATGGACCAAATCGCCAACAGCTATATGGATGACAAAATAAAAGGCAAACATAAAATAGACGTGCTGCTCGGCGGCGGAAAATCTTATTTTAACCGCAAGGACAGAAACTTGACAAAGGAATTCAAACAAGCCGGCTACAGCTATGTAACAACGAAACAAGCATTGAAGAAAAATAAAGATCAGCAGGTGCTCGGGCTTTTCGCAGATGGAGGGCTTGCTAAGGCGCTCGACCGTGACAGCAAAACACCGTCTCTCAAAGAAATGACTGTTTCAGCAATTGATCGCCTGAACCAAAATAAAAAAGGATTTTTCTTGATGGTCGAAGGGAGCCAGATTGACTGGGCGGCCCATGACAATGATACAGTAGGAGCTATGAGCGAGGTTAAAGATTTTGAACAGGCCTATAAAGCCGCGATTGAATTTGCGAAAAAAGACAAACATACACTTGTGATTGCAACTGCTGACCATACAACCGGCGGCTTTACCATTGGCGCAAACGGGGAAAAGAATTGGCACGCAGAACCGATTCTCTCCGCTAAGAAAACACCTGAATTCATGGCCAAAAAAATCAGTGAAGGCAAGCCGGTTAAAGATGTGCTCGCCCGCTATGCCAATCTGAAAGTCACATCTGAAGAAATCAAAAGCGTTGAAGCAGCTGCACAGGCTGACAAAAGCAAAGGGGCCTACAAAGCCATCATCAAGATTTTTAATACTCGCTCCAACAGCGGATGGACGAGTACCGATCATACCGGCGAAGAAGTACCGGTATACGCGTACGGCCCCGGAAAAGAAAAATTCCGCGGATTGATTAACAATACGGACCAGGCAAACATCATATTTAAGATTTTAAAAACTGGAAAATAAAAAGGATGCAGAACGCTGCATCCTTTTTTTTATAAATATCTGCGGTGAACACCTTTTCCGTCGTACGAAAACATGACTTCCTTATCCTCAAGCACAGACTCAATGTGCACGCTTCTTCCCCAAAGCTGGAATAAATAAGGGAGCACTTTCTCCAAATATTTCAAATCTAACTCTATTCCTTCATACCAATGCTTAATATAGAGCTCGTTATTTTTCATATAATCGCCGTCGTTTACTGTCAAATATGGAAAACCGCCATTTACCCGCATGCTTACGAGCTGGTCGCGCACCGACTTCCACTGTTTATCGATGATTTTATAATCTCGGCCCTGTTTTTGAAACAAATAAAGATCCTCGCGCATGACTAATTCTTTGGTTAAATAATTGCGGATGAAAGAGATATCGGATTCAATCTCCCTGACCTCAAACATTTTCTCCCGGCCGGAGTCAGGCTGCACGCCCATTTTCTTCATTTCCTCCGTCGGGTTGTTGTACCTCTTTTCAATGTCTTCAAATATTTTCAGCCCTAAATAATAAGGATTAATGCCTGTTTTGGACGGCTGAACGACACCTGCATTCAGCTTGGCGAACTCGATCGCTTCATCAGAGGTTAAATCAAGCTCACGTATAATTCGCTGGTGCCAATAGGAAGCCCAGCCCTCATTCATAATCTTGGTTTCCAGCTGAGGCCAGAAATAAAGCATTTCCTCTCTCATCATCGTTAATATATCACGCTGCCATGGCTCCAGCTCCCGGGAATGCTCCTCGATAAAAAGCAGGATATCTTTTTCAGGCCGCGGCGGGAACGGTTTTTTCGATTTTTTCACTTGTTTTTTCGGTTTCTTTTCATCCAAAGACCATAGATCATCGTAAGGCGTGGCTGCCTCTTCAATCTCCTCTTCCTCATCATCCACACTCCATTGGAGCTTTGGTCGGACCAACGACGGATCGATATGCTCCTGAATCGAAAGGATTGCATCTAAAAAAGATTCGACTTCTTTTATCCCGTGAACCTGTTCATAGTGTTTTATCCGTTCAGCTGTTGCCGCCATGCTTTCCACCATATCGCGCTTCGTGTTTTGGAAACGGCAGTTGTTTTTGAAGAAATCGCAATGAGCAAGAACGTGTGCGACAATCAATTTATTTTGGATCAGTGAGTTGCTGTCCAGCAAAAAAGCGTAGCATGGATCTGAGTTAATGACCAGCTCATAGATCTTACTTAAACCTAGATCATAGTGCAGCTTCATCTTGTGAAACTGCTTGCCGAAGCTCCAGTGGCTGAATCTTGTCGGCATCCCGTACGCGCCAAATGTATAAATAATTTCAGCCGGGCAGATTTCATATCTCATCGGGTAGAAATCAAGGCCGAATCCTTTTGCAATTTCGGTAATTTCCTCAATTGCCCGCTGTAATCCCTTCTTCTCCTCCGCGTTCAACCGAATCCCCCCTACTTGGACTTATCTATAATGTATGAGCCCGCCAGACAAAAGATGATAGTCTCACTCGTGCAAGAAAAAAATCCCCCGGCACATTCATCTGTTTGCTTATTGGATCAGTGGGTAAACACACACCATACTACGAAAAAGGAGCGATACCAATTGAATGTAGCAGACGTGTTTTCTTCTTATCTCAGTAAGCTGCCAAACGTAATCATTGCTTTACTCGTCTTATTAATCGGCTGGGCTATTGCTAAAATTATTGAAAAAGCTGTATACAAAGGACTCAGCAAAACAAAAATCGACGACAAGCTCTTTGCTGGGAAAAAGCCTTCACGCTATTCCTCGGAAAAAGTCATAAGCAAGGTCGTTTATTTTATCGCACTGATCATCGTCTTTATTTTATTCTTTAACATTTTACACCTGACAACAGTGGCATCGCCGTTTGTCAGTATGCTTTCGGCGATTGCAGCCGCGATCCCAAGCGTGCTGAAAGCTGGACTCATTCTGCTGTTAGGATGGGCTGCAGCCTCTGTTTTAAGCTTCCTTGTCAAAAAAATCGGGATGAAGCTGAACACGAGTGACAAACTGCGCAAGTGGAATTTGGTGTCTGAAGGAAAAGATATTCACCAGGCTGTCAATACCGCTTCACAAATTGTCTTTTATCTCGTGCTGCTTGTTTTTCTGCCAGGGGTCTTATCTTCTTTGAAAATCAGCGGCATTTCAGGTCCTTTTACAAATATGATGGAAAGCGTGCTCGCTTTTCTGCCGAAATTATTTGCAGCGGCGCTTATCGTATTAATCGGATGGCTTGTTGCCCGCCTTGTCCGTGATATCATTACGAATTTCCTTGCAAGCATCGGCACGGAAAGATTCGCGGCACGTATGGGTTTATCAATTTACTTAAAAGACACAAGCCTTTCAGCAGTCATCGGAACAATCGCTTATGTGCTCATTATGATTCCGGTGGTCATTTCAGCGCTTGATCAGCTGGATGTCGCCGGCATTTCAAAACCAGCTGTCTCTATGCTGAATACGATTTTAAACATGCTTCCGAACATCATGATTGCCATCGTGCTTGTATTAGCGGGTATCTGGGCAGGAAAATGGGTGAAATCCATGGTGTCCGGACTGCTCCATCGCGCAGGCTTTGATTCTGTCTTAGGGAAAATGGGCATGGAAGCCGGAACGCCTGCAAAGCTGTCCTTGTCTCAAGTTGTCGGTATGATTGCGCAAATCATTGTCATTCTGCTCTTTACAGCTGAGGCGCTTCAAATTGTTCGGCTGCACTTCCTCGTAGAAATTGCCACTGGCATCATCGCGTATCTGCCGAATGTCCTTGTCGCAGTATTCATTCTCGGACTCGGCCTTTACGCAGGAGAATTGGTGAGAAAAGTGCTCTCAAGCATGATAAAAGGCCAGGAATTCAAGTCTTTAGCGCCTATTGCTAAATATACGATTATCGCACTTGCTTTCTTTATGGCCCTGGATCAGCTTGGTGTCGCTGCGACAATCGTCAATTCCGCGTTTATCATCGTTCTTAGCGGCTTCGCACTCGCCTTCGGTTTATCCTTCGGCCTTGGCGGTAAGGATTTTGCATCACGTTATCTGTCTACATTTGAACGCAAAATGCAAAACACAGAAATCGAAAAAAACCGTAAAAACCAAAATCCGCCGAATGACATGTAAGCAAAAAACATGCACCCAGCTGGGTGCATGTTTTTTTAATTCCTTTTTTTTCATTTTTCAATCGATTATGATAA
>NZ_JAVAXX010000384.1:0-4922 GCF_042709275.1 Bacillus sp. LR_5
GGTCGCTCAGCAGGCCCTGATCAGGTGTCGTGACGCCCCCGAAAACAGAATAAAGGGTTTTGTCATAAGGATATTTTCGTGTCCAATCGTTTACGATATCGATTCCCGGAAGTTCTTCTAAATGCTCAGAAACAATGGAAATTTCATCATATGTTAAGTCATTTTTTGGTCTTTGCGAGGAGTTTTTCTTCTCATCAAGCAGCGCTCCGTTTTTTCCATTGCTATTGCTCTTATTTGGATTCATTGCCTTTACGATTTGAGGTTCGTAAGCATTTCCGCTTGAAAACCTTGTATATATCGCAGCAGTTTCCATTTCTTCGTCATCTTGCTGAATAGCCTTTAATTCTTGATCCGGAACACGCTCTATTTGAAGCTTGTAAGCTTGGTCTCCTTTCAGATTGCTTTCTGATTCCTTAAGCAGAGCGGCGGCTTTTTTCGGATGAGCTGCGATCCAGTAATCACGAAGATCCCTTTCCTTCAAAAATTCGGTATCAATATGAATGAAAGAAGCAAGCCGCTTCGCTGTTTTGATTTTATCTTCTGTTTTTGTGCTAGATGTTGATACATACACAATTTCTGGAACGCTCTGGTTGTCGACAGCAACTTTCTGGTTTCTGTCGTACATCTTCCCGCGAGGCGCAGGATAGTAAGCTGTTTTTGCATTTGATTTCTCAGCGTCTTCTTCATGCTGTTCGCCTTCAACAATTTGAACAACCCCGAGCTTAAAAATTAATGCAGTGAATAGAACAAAGACAGCTAGGAAAAAAAGGTTCATTCTGATTGCTCTGTTTCCTTTGCTCTTTTTCTTTGGTTCACGTCCTATTTCAGTCACTTCTGGTTACCCCTCTCAAATCATTCAATATATTTACATATACTGAGATTAATTGTAACACCTTTGTAATAGTTGTTACAGCGAAAAGGAGTAAAAAAAGCTGTCAATATAAAAACACATTAAAATATAACTAACGGTTCAAAAAAAAGGAAGCTATGTAACGGTACGATAAAATCATATATACCGCTGATTCCCTTATTCTTAGTGATTCAACGGATTTACTTTACGAAAATGACAATCTCTATTTGTCAAAGGAAATTGCTGGAATCTTTATGACAAAAAAGCTATGTTATGATTTTTCTGTAGAAACAAACAACTCTAGGAGGTTACGAACTAATGAAGAAAGCATTTATTTTATCTGCTGCCGCTGCGGTTGGATTATTCACATTCGGGGGCGTACAGCAAGCATCAGCGAAAGAACTCTCCTGCCAGCCTGTGGTTACAGTAAAAACGGGGAACACAGTACAAAACATGTCACTTAACGATGCAGTGAAAAAACTGCATATTAACACAAATATCAAAACGTTAAACGCTGCAAACGAAAAAGAGATGAAGCAGCTTCTTCAAAAACATGCGAAGCAATCTAACGTGAAAGTTCAGGATGTTCAAAAGACAGAAACGGCCAAACCTGCACAAAAGACTACTGAAAAAGCAGCTGCTGATCAAAACACTGCTTCTAAAGCACCCGCAACTGCTGAAAAAACAAACACAACAACATCTGCACCTTCATCTGTAAGTGCATATGAGAAAAAAGTTGTTGAACTTACAAATGCAGAAAGACAAAAACAAGGATTAAAGCCGCTTCAAATTGATGAAACGTTAAGCAAATCCGCACGCGCAAAATCTCAGGATATGAAAGACAAAAACTACTTTGATCACCAAAGCCCAACATACGGCTCACCGTTTGATATGATGAAATCTTTCGGAATCAGCTACAAAACAGCAGGTGAAAACATTGCGAAGGGCCAAAAGACACCAGAAGAAGTAGTAAAAGCTTGGATGAACAGTGAAGGACACAGAAAAAACATTCTAAACCCTAACTTTACTCACATCGGTGTTGGCTACGTTGAGTCTGGAAGCATCTGGACACAACAATTCATCGGAAAATAATAAAAAAAAGATTGCCTGTTTCGTACAGGCAATCTTTTTTTATTTCACCCAAAGCTTATAGATACTCTGTGTTCCGCTGTTTTCTTCACCTTGAGCAGCTAGCTTGTCATATAAGGATTTTGCGAGCGACAAGCCTGGCATTTCTTCCCCCATTAATTCTGCTTCCTCTAGTGCGATTCCCATATCCTTAATAAAATGCTTCACATAAAATCCCGGTTCAAAGTTGCCTTGCAGCATACGGGGAGCAAGATTTGACAGTGACCAGCTTCCGGCTGCGCCCGTTGTGATGCTTTTCAGAACATTTTCCGGCTCTAGGCCTGATTTTTGGGCATAAGCCATCGCTTCAGCAACACCGATCATACCGGCTGCAATTGCAATCTGATTGCACATCTTGGTATGCTGTCCGCTTCCAGCCGGTCCTTGATACTGAATATTCTCTCCCATTAAAGAGAAAATCGGCATGCAGGCTTCAAAAGCTTCTTTTTCTCCACCGACCATAATCGCGAGTGTTCCGTTTTGTGCACCGATGTCTCCACCGGAAACAGGAGCGTCTAAAGCGAACAATGCTTTTTCTTTGGCCGCTTCAGCAATCTTCTTCGCAAGCGAAGGCTTAGATGTCGTCATATCAATAAGATATGCCCCTTCTTTTGCGTTTTCAATAATTCCATTGCTTCCGAAATACACTTCTTCAACATCACTGGGATAGCCGACCATTGTGATGATAACATCCGCTTCTTTCGAAAGATCTTTGACCGTATCTTTCCAGATCGCGCCTTTTTGAAGTATGCTTTCTGCTTTTTCTTTTGTCCGGGTGTACACCAATACAGGATGGCCGTCATTGAGAATATGTGATGCCATGCTTTTTCCCATTACTCCAAGACCGATAAAACCAATTGTTTTTTTCAAGGTCATTCCTCCCAGATGTTTCGTTTAGATTTTAGTTAAAATTTATCATTTTTCCTTCATTTTCTAGACTACCATATCTATTCATCTTATAAAATAAAAAATCCCCAAAACAAATGATGTTTGGGGATGTAATTGGATTACAATGTGAATTTTGCAATTGTGTTCATAAGCTCTTGGCTTGCATGTTTTAGTGTTTCCGTTGAGTGTTTGACTTTCTCAAGGGTGACAAGCTGTTCATCGGTTGATGCGTTCACTTCCTCTGCTGCGGCAGCTGATTCCTGTGATATGGCTGAAATGCTTTGAATAGCTTCAGATATCGCAAGCTGTTCTTCACTCATTCTTTGAATTTCCGCGTAAATGTGATCAATACCTTGTACCAGTGACTGCATTTCTGCAGTTATCGTATTTAATACCTCTCCAGTTTCGTGAATGGCACTGTTTTGTTCATCATTCATTCTGCTTGCCTCAACCATCGCGTGAGAGGCCTCTTTTGTCTCAAGCTGGATAAGCTTCACAGTCTCGCTGATATGCTTTGTAGAAAGGGCTGATTGCTCAGCTAACTTCCGCACTTCATCGGCTACGACGGCAAAACCGCGCCCGCTTTCTCCGGCTCTGGCTGCCTCAATACTGGCATTTAAGGCAAGCAAGTTGGTTTGATCAGATATGTTTGAAATCGCTGTAACGACTTCTTCAATATTCTTAGTTTGATTTTCCAAATCCAGCAGCATCGTTTCAACCTTTTTCGTTTCCATATTGGCTTCGTTTGATTTCATCAGCAGCTGGCCGAGCGCGTCAAGTCCTTTATAGCTTGCATCCTCGGACGATTTTGAGCGTTCTTTAATTCCGCCTGCCTCCTCAGCGATTTGCCTGATTTTCGTTGACAGGCTTTCCGATTTTTCATTAATGGTTTCAACTTCAGAAGCCTGTTCCGATGCCCCTGCGGCTACTTCTTCAATCGCTTTTGCAATTTGTCCGCTTGTTTCATTTGTTTCGGCAGAGACAGCCGTTAGTTGTTCAGAGGTGTCAGATACTTTCCCTGAAGAGAGTCTCACCTGCTCAACCATTTCCTTCATATTTTCAACCATCAGATTGAAATCTCTTGTTAAAATACCGACTTCATCCTTAGATTTTGATTCCGCGCGCACTGTTAAATCGCCTGCGGAAACAGCTTTCGTTTTTACGATCAGCTGCTGTATCGGACCGGTTATCGTTTTGGCCAGGAAGTAGCTGAGAATAATTGTTATGATAAGCGCAATCAATGATATCCAAAGATTTGCCCGATTCATTTTATCTGAAATCCACATTAATTGATCGGTATCAAATTGCGTTCCGACCTTCCAGCCTGTCTCGCCAATCGTTTGGTACACAACCATTTTCCCATTCACATCTTGTATCCCTTTTTTCTCGGATGCGATGGTTTGCAGTGTTTGATCCTTTGATATATTTTTTCCTTGATTTGACGGATGGGCTAAAAGATTGCCGCTCGCATCAGCTAAAAAGGCAAATCCTTTGTAAGGCACCTTTTGTTTATTGACCATACTCTGGATAGCAGAGAGTTTCAAGTCATAGCTGGCAACCCCTATCACTTTTTGCCCGTCTAAGATCGCTTTCGATGCAGTAACAATCATGTCTCCTGTCACGACATCTTTATAAGGTTCCGTCCAAACAACTTGATCCGGGGTTTCAGCTGCAAGCTTATACCATGGTCTTGATGTTGGATCGTAATCCTCAGCGAAATCCGCTTTTGGATATGTAAACATTTCTTTTTTTGCGGTGCCTATGTAAGCCATCGCAACATAATCATCGTTATCTTTGATTTGCTTAATGTCATCGTGAAACAGCCGAGAAGCTTCTTTACTTGGTTTCGTTACAAATGTATGCGTTAATTCCCCATTAGCCAATCTTGATAACGAAATGGCATAACTCTTTAATTGCAATTCAATATTTTGTTCAAGTGACTGCGTCACGTTTTGAGTTGTATTTTTCCCATCCTCTGTAATCATCGGTTTTAGCGTCAAATAAGAAGACAGCATTAAGAGAACAACTGTGATGATTAACATAATCGAAACAAAAT
>NZ_JAVAXX010000385.1:0-4889 GCF_042709275.1 Bacillus sp. LR_5
AACACAAATTTTTTATAGTTTGAGTGAGACCGGTGTTTTCTCCCCGGCATTCATTAATCTGATATCCTCCGGTTCAATTTCAAGAATCACCAGATTCGGATCATCCTTGCCGTCAAACCAGCGCTCTAATTTGGAACTCCATATTTTGTCCTTGAGTTCTGCCGAATTGTTGATTTTGGCTTTTCCGGCAACTTCGACATATGCGTCGCCAAAACCTTCACAATCATAGCCTAATAAAATGTGGACATTGGGGTTGTTCTCAATTTCTTCTGCTTTATGAGTTTCCTTGCTTGTCGGTGTGTAAATCGTCAGCCCGTCATGGAAAAAAGTCATGTAGCGGGAATGCGGTTTGCCCTTTTGAACTGTTGCGAGCGAACCTACTTTATGGTGATCTAGAACATCAAGCACTTTTTGTTTAATGTCTTGCTGATTCATCTCGAATCACTCCTTTTTAACGTCTCCGCTGTTACTTTTCCACATCCGGGGAAGATTTAAACAAGAAAGTGTGCTCTTTATTTTTCGCCTTCCCATTCACGCTTTAACAGACTGTAGTAGACGAGGTCGTAATGCCTGCCGTTTACGTATAAGCCATCCCGTGCCCTTCCTTCCTCTAGAAACCCGATCCGCTCCGGAACCGCTCTGCTTTTTTCGTTTCCGACAGCCGCACAGATCGCCACACGATTCAGCTCAAGCTCTTCAAAAGCATACGTAATGAGTTTTCGGCAGGCAGCTGTAATAATGCCTTTCCCTTCAAATTCTTTGGCAATCCAATATCCGATTTCCGCCTTACGATTCACTTGATCAAGGTTATGCAGGCTGATCATGCCGCATAGGCTGCCGTCATAAAGGAGCCCCGCCTCAATGCCGTTCAGGTCGGCATACTGGCGCCGCCAATCTGGAATGATTGTTTCTCTGTACGTTTCAGCGCTGCTTGGATTTTCCGCAAAAAACAGCCACTGGCCGAGCCGCTGCTGATTTTGGATAATGAGTTCGGCCAGCCGCTCAGCATCCTTCGGCTCCAATAAACGGATGGTGATGTGCTCATTTACCTTGCAAGTGAACATTGCCTCGCCCTCTTTCCTTTTTCACCCATTATATCGATGATTCTGTATTTTTCAATACAAAAAAGGATGGGCTGCTAAGCCTCATCCTTATATTCTTGGATCGGTAAAGATATCATGTTTATCCGTGCTCGTCGATGACATTTCCGTCACGACAGCACCTTCTTCCCCGGCCTGGAACCAATGCTTTGTGTTTGGTGGAATCGTGTATTGCCCGCCCGGTTCTAGCTCAATTTCGTGCCAGACCGTATAGTGTTCTCTGTCTTCCTGAGGAGGGAGAACTTTTGGAAGCGGCGTTTTTTCTCCTTCTACGTAAAGATACACTTTTCCGTAGCGGCAGCGGAAGGTCTCCTGCTTGCCTTCCTGGCCGTCGACCGGCGGATGGCGGTGTTCCGGGCAAGTCTGTCCCGGAAACAGCACCAATTCCTTTGAACAATAACGGTCTGTATTGACGTAGACGAAGAGCTGGAGCCCGACTTTTCTTTCTTTTCCTAAGCCGTAATCCATCAGCTGGATTTGGTCTACTTCCTCGTCTGTTAATACAATCCCTGCTTTTTGATAGTAGCTGTTCACTTCTTCTTTCGTGATGCCCATATGTCTCACTCCCTCTTATGTCGTCACAAAGTTTCCACCGTTGACATGCAGGGTCTGACCTGTCATGTAAGAGGACTCATCTGATGCCAGGAGCACATAACAGCCGACGTGCTCAACAGGCTGTCCAGGACGGCCCATCGGCGTATCTTGCCCAAATTGAGCAACTGTTTCTTCAGGGAACGTAGCTGGGATTAGTGGCGTCCAGATTGGACCCGGCGCGACTGCATTTACACGGATGCCGTCTTTAACAAGCGCCTGCGCCATTGTTCTTGTAAAGGCGTTGATCGCCCCTTTTGTCGCTGTATAATCAATCAGTGTCGGGTTCCCTACGTACGGGTTGATGGATGTCGTATTGATGATGGCGCTGCCCGGTTTCAGGTAATCAATTGCTTTTTTAGTCAAATAAAATTGAGAATAAAAGTTTGTTTTGAATGTGCGGTGAAGCTGTTCGCTCGTAATATCTTTGATGCTTTCCTTCGGATGCTGTTCACCTGCATTGTTGACAAGGATGTCAAGGCCGCCTAATTCCTTGACCGTTTTTTCAACCGCTTCATTGCAGAATTCCTCTTCACCTACGTCACCAGCAATCAGCAGGCATTTTACGCCTTCTTGTTCAACACGTTTCTTCGTCTCCTCAGCGTCTTCATGCTCATCCTTATACACAATGGCGATGTCTGCGCCTTCCTTTGCGTAAGCGACGGAAACCGCGCGTCCGATCCCGCTGTCGCCGCCTGTAATAAGAGCTACTTTTCCTTTTAATTTGTCTGCTCCTTTATAATCCTCGTACTCATACACCGGACTTGGATTCATTTCGCTTTCAATTCCCGGCTGGCGACTTTGAGTTTGTGCCGGCAGTTCTTTTGGATAATTTGCCATGATGATTCTCCTCCTTTGTTTTCATGTCTATTTGTTGTGTACCTCACACACTCTTTGGATAAACATGGCTTGGCACCTTCGCATTGCTTTATCAGAAAAATGTTTCACATGGAACGCTGGGAGGAAATTAACTCAAAAAGGGGGTTGGTTGCTGAATGATTAACATGCTTTCTAGAAGATTCAGCAGGCCAAAGGGCGTCATCGGCATGATTGCCGGGTACATCATGGCTGCTGAAAATCAAACACTGAATCAGTGGACAATCAATCAGCTGGGTATCACGCGCGGGGACAGCATTTTAGAAGTCGGGTTTGGCCCGGGATACTGCATGCAGCAGATGCTGAAACGCGAGAAGGATGTTCATCTTCATGGGATTGATGTGTCAGAGGCCATGCTGAAGCTGGCCGCCCGCAGAGTGAAACCAAAGGGCGTACGCCTGATACAAGGAAGCATCGAGACATTTCCTCTCCCCGCCTCGTTTTATGATAAAGTGATTTCCGTTAACAACTACACCATTTGGAATGACCAAACAAAAGGCATGAAACAGATTTATCGGGCATTAAAGCCAGGCGGCAAAGCAGCCATTACGATGCAGCCGCGGGAAGCGGATGCCAGTCCTGAGAAAACCAAATCATTTGGAAGACAGATGATTGCTGACTTTAAAGCAGCCGGCTTCGAAGACATTGATATAGAATTTAAGAACATTAAGCCTGAGCTTTCCGTCTGTGCAACTGCAAAGAAGCCCGCCACATAAAGTGGACGGGCTTCTTCTTTTATGAATGTACAGCCTGATTGCGCAGGACGTCTTTTTTCACCTTGCCAAGGTTGTTTTTCGGCAGTTCGTTAACAAATTCAACTTCAGGTATTTTGTAAGCGGACAGGCGTTCTTTACAAAATGCAATGACATCCTCTTCCGTGATGCGCTGGCCGCCATTTTTCACGATAAAAGCTTTCGGTTTTTCACCGTAAAGCGGATCAGGAATACCGACCACAGCTGTTTCAAGGATTCCCGGGATCTGCTGGATAACTTCTTCAACCTGATCAGGATAGACGTTATCGCCTCCGTAAATAATGACATCCTTGTAGCGTCCCGTGATGAAAATAAAGCCATCTTCATCTACATATCCTGAATCTCCGGTTCTAAACCATCCGTTTTGCAGCACTTTCGCTGTTGCTTCAGGATTGTCTTCATAGCCTTTAAATAAGAATGGAGTATGAACAACGATTTCGCCAATTTCTCCTTGAGGAAGTTCTTCTCCGGTCAGAGGATCTTCCACTTTGACTTTAACACCTGCCACAGGTTTTCCTGCAGATGCCGCTTTATCCATTCCCATATCAGGCGTCCATGTGCTGATGCCCCAAGCCTCAGTACTTCCATAGCCATGCGCCAGCGGAATGCCAATATCAAGATAGCGGCGGATTAGGCTGCTCGGCACTTTTGTTCCGCCTGTCATTAAAATAACAAGTGAAGATAAGTCAGTTTGGTGCTTTTCCCACGCCTCAAGCAAATACGTGTAAAACACAGGAAGAGCCATCACGGTCTGAATTTTCTCTTCTTCAATGACCTTCAGCATGTGAACAGGATCTTGATCCTTTGTAAACACAAAGGTTGTTTCTGCAAACGTTCCAAGCATGATGCAAATGAGCGCACTCGTATGATAAATCGGATGGCACGCGAGAAAACGAAGGCCCTTCATACGTGCTATTGAGCTGTTGGATTTTTTAACGTATCTGTATATGCCGCCATGTGTAATCATGCATCTTTTCGGGTTTCCCGTTGTTCCAGATGTAAACATCAGAAGTGCTGTATCATCAGGGGAAACCATTTCCGTCTCTGGCAAATGATCAGGACCTGCAAACAGCGCTTCAAATTCAGCAGATGTTTCGTAAGCTGTTCCTGTTTCCATTGTTACACACAGTGAGGACAATTCAGGTAGAACTTCATCCAGTATCTCTTTAAACTCCGCTCCGTAAAACATCGCTTTCGGTTCACTTGCTTTTAAAATGCCTGTCATTTCATATGGTTTCAGCTGCCAGCTGACAGGTACGACAACAGCACCTATTTCAAGCGCGGCGAACATAACAGTTGATGCGGGATGGCCGTTTTTGCAAAGCAATGCAACACGGTCGCCCTTTTGAATTCCTTTTTGAAGCATGGCATTCGCCAGCTGATTAATCCGTTTACGGTAACCTTTATATGTCAGTGTATGGTCTCCGCTTTTTACAGCCTCTATTTCTTCGCTATTCGGCATGTCATGCAGAATCAGATGCTGTAATGTTTCCATATCGTCATCTCCTATATTCTCTTGAATCTTCAATAATTTGTTAGATTTTCTTCCTTACCTCACCCATTTTAACCC
>NZ_JAVAXX010000386.1:0-4841 GCF_042709275.1 Bacillus sp. LR_5
ATAAATCGTTATGGTGATTACTGCTTGCTGATAAACGCAGATAATTCGTCTACTGAAATCTCAGTTGACTCACCAGTTTGACGAATTTTCACTTCGACGATTCCTTCGTCAGCTCGTTTTCCGACAGTGATGCGGATTGGAAGGCCGATTAAATCTGAATCAGCGAATTTTACGCCGGCACGCTCAGCACGGTCATCATAGAGCACTTCATAGCCTTCCGCTTTTAAATCGGCATACAGCTTTTCAGCAAGCTCTCTTTGCCCATCGTTTTTCATGTTCAAAGCAAGAATATGAAGATCGTACGGCGCAACGCTTTTTGGCCATATTAAGCCTTTTTCGTCGTGATGCTGTTCAGCAATAGCAGAAAGCGTTCTTGACACACCGATTCCGTAACAGCCCATCAGCATTGGCTGCGCGCGTCCGTTTTCATCTAAATATGTCGCATTCATCGCTTCTGAATAGCGTGTTCCGAGCTTAAAGACTTGTCCGACTTCGATTCCCTCAGCAAAACGGATCGTTCCCTTGCCGTCTGGTGAAGGATCACCTTCTTTAATAAAACGAAGATCAGCAAATTCTTTAATTTGCGCGTCACGATTCACATTGACATTTTTATAATGATGATCTCCTTCATTTGCCCCGGCAACAGCATTAACCATTGCTTTCACAGCTTGATCGGCATATACTTCCACATCCTGATGAATACCGACAGGGCCTACAAAGCCTGGCTCTGTTCCGAGCTGCTGAATGACCTCTTCATGTGTAGCAAGCTCTACAACTTCTGCATGAAGCAAGTTTTTCACTTTAATATCGTTAACTTCATGATCCCCTCTTACAAGCACTAAGACAAAACGGTCATCAGCTTTAAACAATACTGACTTAATGCACGCTTCAGCCGAAACCTGTAAGAACGCAGTCAGTTCTTCGATTGTTTTCACGTTAGGCGTATGAACCTTCTCTAGAGCTTTAGGCTCTTCATCTGAAGGAACTTCCTGGTGAAGAACTTCAGCCATCTCGATATTAGCCGCGTACTGTGATTCATCAGAATACGCAATCGTATCCTCTCCGATCGCAGAAAGTGCCATAAATTCGTGCGTATCCTTTCCTCCCATTGCGCCTGAATCAGCGATAACAGGTCTTACATTAATGCCGCAGCGGGCAAAAATATTAGAATAGGCCTCGTACATTTTTTGATACGTTTCATCCAGGCTCTCTGCAGATGCATGGAAAGAGTACGCATCCTTCATAATAAATTCGCGGCCTCTTAACAAACCGAAGCGAGGACGTTTTTCATCTCTGAACTTAGACTGAATTTGATAAAGAGTCAGAGGGAGACGCTTATAAGATTTAACCTCATCGCGAACAAGCGAAGTGATAACCTCTTCATGCGTTGCCCCTAAAGCAAATTCACGGCCATGACGGTCTTTTAGTCTCATCAGTTCGGGACCATACGTATACCATCTGCCTGATTCCTGCCATGTCTCTGCCTGCTGCAATGCGGGCATGAGCATTTCTACGGCATCAATTTTCTCCATTTCCTCTCGAACAATCTGCTGAATGTTTTGAATCACCTTATACGCAAGAGGCATATAGCTGTATACCCCGCTCGTATTCTGTCTGATAAATCCTGCTCTCAGAAGAAGCTGATGACTTTTTGCTTCGGCATCAGCTGGAACTTCACGGAGCGTAGGAATAAGCGTCAAGCTTTGTCTCATTTCTTCGCACCTCTGATTGATTTACTTTTCGTTTACAAAAACAGCCGCTGGATATCGTTCCATGTGACAACCAGCATAAGAAGCATTAAGAAAGCTACTCCGATAAACACAACAAATGCTTCTTTTTCCCTGTTAATCGGTTTGCCCCGAATCGCTTCAATAAATAGAAACAACAGTCTTCCTCCGTCAAGTGCCGGAATCGGAAGCAGGTTGACAATCCCAAGGTTAATGCTTAAAAACGCCGCAAACTGAAATAAGTTCACGATCCCTGTTTTCGCCACTTGGTCTGTCATGTCATATATGCCGACAGGACCTGACAGCATATCGAGTTTAAATTGGCCTGTTACTAATTTGCTCAGATTGGTTAAAATGGCTTTGGTGACATCAACTGTTGATGTCGCGCCGTAAGCAACCGCTGAGAGTACGCCTTTTTCAGTCGGCGCATAGGAACCGAAACGTCCGATTGTTTTTTTGTTCTCATCTTTAACAGCTTCCGGAGTCACCGAAATATGAAGCGTTTTGTTATCTCTTTTTACTGCAACGTCCATTTCTTTCTCCGGGTTTTCTTTTACAGCGGAGACAATGTCAGTCCAAGACCTCATTTTCTCTCCGTTAATGCTTTGGATATAATCCCCTTCTTTTAGCCCTGCTTCAGCCGCCCGTCCATTGTCTGTCAGCTGCCCGAGCATAGGTTCATTTGACGGTACGCCTTGAATCAGCCCAAGCATCACTAAAATGACGTAAGCTAAAATAAAGTTCATAATCGGCCCTGCAGCAATTGCTTTAATCCGCTGCCATACAGGTTTGGAACCAAATTGGCGATTATACGGCGCAATCTGCACTTCTTCTCCGTCTACAATAAAAAAGGATGTTTCGCTGACAGTAAAGCTGGAAAGTTCGTCCTCTTTCCCCTGTTCATAACCGGTGATCTTCATGTCATGCTCTAGATCCGCTGTTTCCACTTCAATGACTAATGCATCCGGATATTTTTCCTTTTGATTGATGATGACTTTCTCAACTTGATCTTCCTTATTAAACAGAAGCCCGACCGTGTATCCGGGTTTCACCTCAATCATTTCCGGATCTTCGCCGGCCATACGAACAAATCCGCCGACCGGAAGCAGCCTGATCGTATAAACTGTTTCATTTTTTTTGAAAGAAAAAATCTTTGGACCGAAGCCGATCGCAAATTCACGGCAGAGAATTCCCGCTCTTTGGGCTAGCAATAAATGGCCCAGTTCATGGAAGAAAACGAGCGTTCCGAAAATAATGATAAACGCTATAACTGTATTCACGAACATACCACCTTATGTGAGTATTGAATTGACGTATCCCCGGGTATCTTTGTCCACTTCTTGAATGTCCGCCAGGCTCGGTTTTTTCAGTAATTGATGGCGGGTTAGTGCCTTTTCGATACAGTCTTCAATAGCCAAAAACGGTATCTTGCCAGCTAAAAAGGCAGCGACAGCTACTTCGTTTGCCGCATTTAGCACTGTCGGCATTGTTCCTCCTATTTTACCTGATTCAAAAGCAAATTGTAAGCATCGGAACCTGTCAAAATCAGCTTTCTCAAAATGAAGGCTGCCGATTTCCCATAATTCAAGCCTTTTCGCATCTGGTAATGGCAATCGGTCAGGATAAGTGAGCGCATATTGAATGGGGACTCTCATATCCGGAGTTCCGAGCTGTGCGATCACACTTTTATCATGGAACTCAACCATTGAATGGATGATGCTCTCCTTATGTAAAACCACATCAATTTGTTCATAAGGTATATCGAAAAGCCAGTGTGCCTCGATCACCTCTAATCCCTTATTCATCATTGTAGCCGAATCAATTGTAATTTTTGCACCCATTGACCAGTTTGGATGTTTTAATGCATCTTCAACTGTTACTGATTCGAGCTCCTCCCGCGTCTTGTCCCGAAAACTTCCGCCGGATGCCGTAATGATGAGGCGTTCAATGTTTTTAGCCTGTTCGCCTTGAAGAGCTTGAAAGATGGCTGAATGCTCACTGTCAACAGGCAGCAGCGGAACATCATATTTCTTAGCATGTTCTTTTACTATATGCCCTGCAGTGACAAGAGTTTCCTTATTTGCAAGCGCAATTGTTTTTTTCTGTTCAATTGCCTTTAACGTCGGGATAAGGCCGACGCTTCCAAGCAAAGCGTTGACAACAATGTCAACCTTCTCCATCACTGCTGCTTCTATCAGCCCTTCTTCTCCCAGCCCGATTTGGCATTCAAAAGAAAAAGACATTTGTTTTAATTTATGATATGTATCCAGATCACCGACAGAGACAAACTTCGGCTGAAAGACCTCAATCATTGGAACGGCCTTATCAATATTTCTGCCAAACGACATAGATACCAGCTGAAATTGGTCTTGATGTGCACGCAGTACATCAAGAGTCTGTTCGCCGATTGATCCTGTTGCTCCTAAAAGACAAATATTTTTCAAAGTTGCCACTACTCCTATTCTTATTGCTGCATGATCAGTCTCATATTCATATTAGACTTTTTTATGAAAAAAGGGCAAGCAGAAAGTACAAGAAAGGCATGACAAACAAGAAACTGTCAAAACGGTCTAATATACCGCCATGCCCGGGAAGAATATTCCCAGAATCCTTTACATCGTAATGTCTTTTCAAGGCGGATTCCACTAAATCTCCAAGTTGTCCGAAAACAGACAAAAACAGCGTGATCAACAGCAGATAGATATACGGGATCGGAAGTTGTGCAACAAGCTGAAAAATCGTCGCCAATACAAGTGCGATGACAATTCCGCCTGCAAACCCTTCCACTGTTTTATTCGGACTGATTTCAGGCCACAGTTTCCGCTTCCCAAGCGATTTACCGACAAAATAGGCACCGGAATCGGTGGACCAAATGACAACACACGCATAAAAAATGTATGTTAATCCGTATTGGTCAAGATTTCTGATTTCGATAAAATAATGAAAACACATTCCGATGTAAATTGCTGCAAGCGTAATAAACCCGACTTCATCAAAAGTAAAGGTGTTCTTGACCAACACTGTGTAAGTCAGCAATAGCAGTACCGCAAATAAAGCGATTTCCATTTTGGAAATTCCGTCCGCTTCAAAAAACGAATACTGGCTTGGCAATAG
>NZ_JAVAXX010000387.1:0-4803 GCF_042709275.1 Bacillus sp. LR_5
TATCTATCGCTTAAGATGAAAAGTTTCTAGTTATTTCCGCATATAAAGTAAAGAAAGATGATGAAGAACTAATTCTGACAAATTAAGGTTTACCACAATAAAAAACTTAGGTCAATCAAAAATTTCATTTTGTTAAACTTTCTAGATAGGAATTATTTTTTCCTCGTCTAGCATATTTTCACACGGTTACCATTTTAACGCATCAAATATTGAAAGAAAAGGCGCAATGAAGAGCCAATATGCTCTGAATTGTCCGTATTTTTTATGAGAGCATCCAGTTGTTTATCTTATACAAAAAAGAGGAATGATATAAGCAAATAAATAAAAAATAGGATGTGTTGCATGATGAGTTTTCTTATTTCACTTATCGTCGCTATTATTATCGGATGGCTTGGAAGCCTGTTTGTAAAAGGAGATATGCCCGGAGGAATTATCGGGTCTATGATCGCAGGTCTTATTGGCGCCTGGATCGGACACGGGCTGCTTGGAACATGGGGGCCGCACCTAGCCGGATTTGCCATTATTCCAGCGGTAATCGGTGCAGCCATTGTTGTCTTTTTAGTAAGCCTGTTAACCAGAAAAAGAGGATAAAAGCAGCAGCACCCGAAGCGTCAGCGCTTTGGGTGTTTGTTTTGCCATAAAAATCGAAAAAGCCTCAACCCTAGCGGTTGAGGCTTTTGACTGGTTTGACGCCCAACTGGTCGATAAACCTTCTGAAGGCCTGTTTTCCTTCCGTTGTCTGTTTAAACACACCGGCGTGTTCAAGAATGCGAGCGAATACATGTCCCAGCTCTTCTTTTATGACTAGATCTGCATTCTCTTTTGTTATGGTTCTTTTTTCCATCATTCGAAGAGCCCATTCACTATGCTTTGCAGTGAGCGGATTTTGTTCTAAGGCTGTTTTCGGATCAGCAGAGCATAGCGCCGCTGCCGTTTCTTTCATTTCCTCCTGTAAGCGGCCCGGCAATATCGCCAATCCCATGACCTCAATCAGGCCGATATTTTCTTTTTTAATATGGTGAACTTCCTTATGGGGATGAAATATTCCTAATGGATGCTCCTCATCCGTCCGGTTGTTCCTCAGTACGATATCGAGTTCGTACAATTCTCCCCTGCGCCGCGCAATCGGTGTGACCGTATTATGGGGCGTATCGCCTGTATAGGCGGCAATGCCGGCTTTTTCATCGGAATACGTCTGCCACGTGCGGAAAATATGGTCAGCAGCTTCGGCGACATGACCCGGTTCGTCTCCTTGGAGCCTGAGCACAGACATCGGCCACTTCACTAAGCCCAGCGACACGCCGGGATAATCATTTAATCCATAAACGTCTTCTGCTTCTGCACGTGCCATTGGAAAATCATGCGCGCCGCCTTGGAAATGATCATGGCTTAGGATGCTGCCGCCGACAATCGGCAGATCCGCGTTTGAACCGATAAAATAATGCGGATACTGCCCGAGAAATGACAGCAGCCTTTCAAATGTTTTTTTGCTGATCTCCATCGGTTCATGTTCACCTTTTAAGACAATGCAGTGCTCTGGATAATAGACATATGGCGAGAATTGCAGGAACCATTGTTCGTCCTCAAGGATGACCGGAATGATTCTGTGATTTTGCCGGGCTGGATGATTCACGCTTCCCTCGAACCCGACATTTTCTTTACACAGCAAACACATCGGATAATTTGTCTGTTCCTGCTCTCTTGCAGCCGCAATCGCTTTCGGGTCCTTTTCAGGCTTTGATAGGTTAATGGTCATTTCCAGCTCGCCATATTCGGTCGGCACCGTCCAATGAACATTTTTGGCGATTCTGTCAGTCCGTATATAATAGACATCCTCTGAATATTGATAGAATTCCTTTGTCGCCTGTTTTGGGCCGTATAATGCTTTTGTCTCTTCAAATTTGCGAATGACCTCTGACGGGGCAGGTACAAAACAGCCCATCAGCTTTGCGCTGAGCAGGTCACGGTACGTATCTGTATCCGCTTCCATTCGTCTGGTTTCGGCAGCCCATTTATAGATGGGAGCGAGCAAGTCCGGCAGGCTTTGTGACTGCTTGATGCAGATGCCGGAGATCGGCTCGGGATGTGTGATGCCCAGCGCTTCATAAAGACGGTTTCTCGTATATTCCCGATCCCAGATCGAAATCAATTTTCGTTCCAGGCCATACTCTAGCAACTGTTCCAGATGTTCAATAATACTCATATGTCACTCCCCCTTTAGTTCTCTCGCTCCCTCTCCGATATCCGCGACATAAAAATCCGCTCGGAGCCCTGTTTTTGCTTGATATCTGTCTCCAACCTTCTGAATAAAATCATCAACGAACTCATCTTTTACAATGCTGATGGTGCATCCGCCAAAGCCTGCTCCCGTCATTCTTGATCCAATTACACCTTCGTGATCCCATGCCGCAAACACAAGCTCATCAAGTTCAGGGCATGTTACTTCATAGTCATCCTTCAATGAAAGGTGGGATTCCTTCATTAACTGCCCGATTTCATCTATATTGTTCTCTTTGAACATATGGGCCGTCTTAATAGCACGATGATTTTCGTATACAGCGTGCTTTGCCCGGCGTCTGTTCGTTTCATTTTGGATCAGGCTGGAATGCGCATCGAAATCAGAAGGCTTGATGTCGCCCAGTGCGGCAATATCGAGGCCTTTTTTCAAATCAAGCAATGCATCATTGCATTCTTGGCGTCTCGTATTATAGCTTGAGTCAGCCAATGTCCTTTTTTTGTTCGTGTTCGCGATGACCAGCGCGAGGCCTGAGACATTGAGTTTGCTATATTCATAGTCAAGCGTGTCGCAGTTCAGCAGCATCGCATGATGTTTTTTCCCCATTCCAATTGCAAATTGGTCCATAATTCCGCAATTGACGCCGATAAAATGGTTTTCCGCATGCTGCGCCATTTTCACAAGCTCAAGCGCATCTACTTCAGGATGAAAATAGCTTCGGAGCACGACCCCCATCAGCAGTTCAATAGAAGCGGAAGACGACAGCCCCGCCCCGTTTGGAATATTCCCTGAAAATACAATGTCAAAGCCATGGGGAACTGCATATCCCCTCTGTTGAAATTCATAAATCACGCCTTTTGGGTAGTTCGCCCAGTCGTCTTCTTTTTGATAGCGAATGTCGTCAAGGCTGCATTCCTTGATGCCTGCGTTTCTAAAGTTATCTGAATACATCCGGACAAGCCCGTCGTTTCTTTCTGCAACAGCAGCATATGTACCCATTGTCAGCGCGCACGGAAATACATGCCCGCCGTTATAGTCTGTATGTTCTCCAATCAGATTCACTCTTCCAGGTGCGAAAAAAAACCGTAACCCCTCTTTTTCTCCGAATACACTTGCAAATATCCCCTTTAGCTCTTCCCGCATGTGCAATCACCTTTCTGGTTTTTATTTTTTATTCCCCTTATTTCTCCATAGAAAACGGCAGATCATATGCTGCTGTCCTCTGTCATACCCCTTCTTCTTTTGTTTTTTTAAAGACGAGCCATTTGCTCGCAGCATAGTTGACGACAACAATGACCGCGTTGTCGAGTATTTTGGCCAAGGTTTCATTTGTATTGAACTGGCTGACAAGAATGATCATCATGCCTAAATCTATGCCGAGAGACAGGACCCGAACGCTGAAAAAAGCAGTGAGCTCTTTCAGCAGGCTCTGCAGATCATGTGTTTTTTGCTGAAACACATATAATTTATTTGTTATGTAAGCAAACAGCACGGACAAAATCCAAGCGGCGACAGTGGCGGCTTTGTAATCCGCATTCATGATCTCTACCAATATATAAAAGCTGGCGATATTCACAATGGTTGTGAAAACCCCCATAATGATATACATAATTATTTCTCTATACTTCACTGATGTTCCTCGCTTTCTGAAAAACTTTTCAAAATTCTTGGCGTCTCGTGCTCTCTGTCTAAAGTGAAAAATACCGAGAGTGCGTCTAAAAAGCTGCGGAAGGTGGCTGGCTGGCCCAATACATATGATTGTTTGATGATTCCGTCGAGGACTGCACATATTATTTTAGCCGTATATTCAGGATCAATACAGGCGTCAATCAGCTTTCTCTCCTTCAGCCACTTAATATATAACACATTTTCTTCCACCCACAATTCGTACAGCCGGACATAGGCCTTGCATTTCTTTAAAACTTTATATGTCGGCATGTTCATGGCAAACGAGGTGATGTCCCACGACGGCTTATTTATGTAATAGGAATAAAGCAGTTCTGCAGCGTGTTTTGCAGCCTCGTCCAATGTCAGCGATTTCACTGACTCCCGCTCCATTTGATCAAGATACCCTATAATGATCTTTTTTTTCATCTGACGTTTTTCGAGAAGGTACAGCAGAAAATCGTCCTTGCTGACAAAATGAACATAAAATGCTCCTTTGCTGTACCCGGCGGCTCTGCTGATATCTTCTACAGAAACCGGATCATACGCTCGGTCAATCAACAAATTCACGCCAGCGTCTATAAAACTTTCAAATGTTGCTTCTCTTTTAATTTGAAATTTGTTTTTTTTCATATTTTTCTCCTGGCGGTAATGATTACCCTTATCTTACACCGGATCAATCTTTAGCGGTATTTATTTCTTTGAACGGTTATGCTATTCGGTTTCCCAGGGGTCATTTTTAATAGGCTAAATGATTTATTTTCATTTACATACTATCCAGTCAGTATTTAATTGTTTATTATTATAAATAAGGTCCATTGGTTATATTAGTCATTTTTTTAGGGAATAGGTAGGTGGTTTTTCCTTCAGTTTGTGAACACCGAGCAACTATGTGTGAATTT
>NZ_JAVAXX010000388.1:0-4760 GCF_042709275.1 Bacillus sp. LR_5
CTTTGAATGATGATCACATTCGCATTTATTTTTGTACTCAATTGTTCCGATGCTGCAGCCCGCCCCGATGATCACTTCTTTTCCCCTGACAACTGCCGCCTCGGTATTCTCCAAATAAACCTGATCTCCTTCTATGACGTCGGCAATCAGTTTCACTTTCTTCCGGTTAAAAAAGCTCGCGCGTCTTTTCACTGTAATGGTTGTTCCGCCGATTTCCCGCACATGGCTTACATCATGGCTCAATCCAAGCTTGATATCACCCGCATTTAATAAACCTGATACATCAACGCAACCTGTGACATGGAACATTTCCGTTTCACAATCACCTTTAACGCTAAGCTTCCCTTTCACATCGCACGATTCTCCAGTCATATTCCCGCAAATTTCAGTCAGGCCTTTTAGATTGAATCGATCAAATTGAAGTGAGCCGCTGACTTTCATTGTGCCGTAAATATTGATTCTGCCGGCTGTCAGATTGCCTTTACATTCACTTTCTCCGAATACACGCAGCCGCTCAGTCTCTGCTTCCCCGAGAAAAAGGCCTGTTCCGAATATGCGGCAGCCCGCGGCAGACAGCCCTTCACCGATTACACCTTCACCTTTGATGCTGACATGGTGGTATGCGCCGCCCGCAGCATGTCCGGCACCATATAATTTTAAATTTCCCAGTCTTGTTGTCTCCATTACGATCCTCCTCACATCTTCGTGCATGTTTCGACCGATGCGCTCGGATCACAAGCATAGTCCCCGCTGTATTCAACGGTTTCAATCTGGCAATCCGGACCGATTTTCACTTTATTTCCTCGCACGGTTTTCGCCTTTGTATTTGTCAGTTCAATGACATCACCTTCGATCAGTTCAGCCGTTAAAACAGGCTGCGGCATTAGTCTGAGCAATGTCAGCATTCCTTTTCTGCCGGTCACTTGAAGATGGCGGCATCCGATTTCCCGCACATAACTTTCCCCGGCAGACAGCTTAATGGTCACCTCATCAGCATTTAAAAGCCCGCTGACTTTGCATTTCCCCTCCGATTGGAAGGTTTCCGTTTCACAATCCGCTTCCATGACCGCTTTTCCGCTAATGTCAATGCCATCAGCCTTGACTGTCCCGCCAAATGTTGATGATCCAGCGATTTTCAATTGTTTTGCGGAAACCTCTCCTTGAATAAAACCTGTTCCGTTAATCCGAATCGATTCTGCTTCAACGTCTCCATGTATCTTTCCTGAACCGCTGATGGTTACCGCTTTCGCTTTGACGCTGCCGTCAGCTTTTCCGGTTCCATTAAAAGAAAAAGTGTCACACTCCACGTCCCCGGCTACTGTTCCGCTGCCGTTAATTTCAACTGATTGAAATGTTCCTCCCTTTGAACTTCCTGATCCGTTTATCACCAGCTTTTCCATTACATCCATTGATGGCCCTCCTGTATATATGTTGTTTTTAATTCCTCTGACGCTTTTACTAAATCTACCCGTTCCACAACCTTGACGGACGATTCAAACAGAATGCTGTCCGCTGCAGCCGCTATAAAACAAGTTGTGACACCGAGCTTCCGCAGCACAATCAGCTCCGTCTGCTTCTTGATCTCTTCAGTATCATGCTGCTTTAACACCTCTGCAGCCATTTTTGCTTCTGCCAGACTGACATTTCCAGACTGCAGGAGCCCTTCAAGTACATACAGCGATAGCAGGTCTCGGGAAGAAAAAACCGAATTTCCTCCTCCTTCTGAAAAAACATCAAGAGCAGTTCTTGAAATCAATCCTTTATGAATCAATTCATCAGCGGTCATGCTGACATCCTTCATTTTCGGCGACAGCATTTCCCTCATTTCATCCAGTGACAAATTTTCCTTCATCTTTTGAATCATTGAAATGCGTTTTAAAATATCCTCTCTCGGAAAAAACGTTTCTTGCCCTGTAAATGTGGATTTGCGAATAAACCATTCCTCAGGAATTAAATTTTTCCGCTTCCACCGATACAGCTGACCGTATGAAATCGATGTTTTTTCAAGCAATTCTTTTTTAGAGATTAATTGTTCTTCCATAAGTCCAGCTCCTTTGATGGATACATTGTAACATAACACTGTTACGTTGTTAAGCCCAAAAAACAAAACAAAGCATCTCTCGCAGCACAAAAAAATCCGCCCATCATCAATGAGCGGATTTTTTTCACTATTTTAAATCACGGTAATTTTGCTGGCGCAGCGCTTCATAAACGAGAATCGCCGCAGTGTTGGACAGATTTAACGATCTAACGTGCTCTGTCATCGGAAGACGCAGGCAGCGGTCCATGTTATTTTGAATTAAATCCTTTGGCAAACCGCTTGTTTCTCTTCCGAATACAAAGAAATAATCCTCGTCAAGATCAGTGTAATCAAAAGATGTATGAGGCTGCTGGCCGAATTTCGTGATAAAGAAAAACTGGCCTTTTTGATATTCCTCAAACAATTCTTCTAACGAATCATGATACACAACGTTAACAAACTCCCAATAATCGAGTCCGGCACGCTTCAGCATTTTATCATCCGTTGAAAAGCCGAGCGGACGAATCAGGTGGAGCGTTGTATTGGTTGCTGCACAAGTACGTGCAATATTCCCTGTATTGGCGGGAATTTCTGGTTGATATAAAACGACATGTAATGCCACAATGTTCACCTCTGTTTTTCTTATCCGCCCATCATTATATCATTAATTAGTCTTTTGTCGTATCATCAACGATATGAAAAAAGGCATATCGTATTGACGGCGTGTATGCCGTAGAATCCTCGTATGACCAATACCTCATCCGGCTGTCATAGGACTGGGCGTTGACAAGCGGCATATTGCCTTTGTCCTTCGCCACAACAATCGTTGTATGATTAAACCGGCCGTCTCCTTCAAAGTCATAGCAAATCACATCGCCAGGCATCAGCTCTTCCGCAGATTTCACCCGCACCGCACGAAGACCGGTCTTTGAATTCGACAAATACATTTTCATAGAATGAGCCACCGTCCAGCTATAGCTCCATGAGCTTTGTTTCATCCACCAGCCTGACCCTCTGTTCGGATGGCCGCGCATCGGTGCGCCTCCCGCATGAAGGCACTGTGAAATAAAATTCGTGCAGTTATCGCTGAAATTTTTATAAGCCGGGTTGCGCTTGTTCCAAAATTTCTCGGCATATTGCACAGCGCCGAGACGATCGTATTGAAAGGCTCTGCCAAACGCTTCCCTTTCCTCTTGAGAATAGTCAATAATACTGGTCCCTTCATGAAATCCAGCCGGCTTTTTCGCAATTTCCTGATCACTAATCAAAATATGATCATAAAGGAAAGCTACCCGCTCCTCTATATGCTCTTCCATATACAAGCTGTCATCATGCTCTTTACACACGTATTCATAATGGATGGTATACGTAAGGCAGGTCGTTCCGTCATCCTCAACCCGCACATGATCGATGACGGCCTTTGCTTTCGCTTTTATGATGTCAACTTTACGTTTTTCCAGAAGCCTCTTCTTTCGCTCCATGACTTCTAGGTCCCCGACTTCAGACTCTTGTCTCATAGCATGCCCGTTAACCAAATAGCTCAGCCGTTCCTCCGCTAATTGTTCTAAAATGTGCTTCAAGCTCACCCCACCCGCCATACTTATTTATAGAGAAAAAACACTTGGATGCATCTCAAGTGTTTTTCCCTTCTGTTCTATACGTATGTCAGGACAGGCCTTGTTTAGTCATGCCTGAAGCTTTTAGCAACTCAATTCCTTTTTCAATTTCCAGCTTTGCCTCTTCATCCTTCTCTTTTTCCAGCGCTTTTTCAAGCTCTTCCGCGTATGCATGGTCTCCGATTTTACCGATCGCCCACGCAGCTGTTCCTCTGATAACAGGACGCAGGTCCTTATGCATCAGTTCCGTCAATTCAGGCAGTGCGGAAGCATCCTTAAAGTGGGCAAGGGCGAGAATGGCGTTTCGCTGAATCGGTTTTTTTCCGCGCCAAGAACCTGAGACATGTCCGAATTTCTCCTTAAATTCGCGGTTGCTGATGGTCAAGAGCGGCTTCAATAACGGTTTTGCTATCTCAGGGTCCGGCTCCATTTCCGGATGAAGATGAAAGTCCTTCCCCTTATTGAGAGGACACACCGTTTGACACGTGTCGCACCCATACAGGCGGTTTCCAATCTTTGTCCGGAATTCATCAGGCAAAAATCCTTTCGTCTGGGTCAGAAAAGAGATACAGCGCTGGGCATTCAGCTGTCCCGGATTTACAAGTGCTCCCGTCGGACAAGCGTCCAGACATTTCGTGCAGGACCCGCACATATCTTCAATTGGCACATCTGGCTCAAAAGGTATATTTGTGATCATTTCCGCCAAATACACATATGAGCCATACTCAGGCGTTGTGATCATACAGTTTTTCGCGCTGAACCCGATGCCGGCCCGTTCTGCAACCGCCCGATCAGACAATTCACCTGTATCTACCATTGACTTTGTTCTGATATCCTCATGCTTGCTTCTCAGAAATTCCTCCAACAGATCGAGCTTTTCCCTCAGCACATCGTGATAGTCTTTGCCCCAGGAGGCTCTGCAAAAAATGCCCCTGCGCTCCGTTCTCGTGCTTCTCGGCGCATCCTTCATTCTGGAAGGATATGCGAGAGCGATCGCCACAATTGATTTCGCTTTCGGCAAAAGTAGCTTCGGCGTCACCCTTTTCTCGATATCAGGCTCTTCAAAGCCGGAGAGATAGCCGAGTGACTCTTGAAGAATCAAACGGTCTTTTAAACTGTCAAAT
>NZ_JAVAXX010000389.1:0-4749 GCF_042709275.1 Bacillus sp. LR_5
CCGCTCGGACAGAGCCATTTGAAGCATTTTGAAAAAATAGGATACAACCCAAAGAATTAGTAATTTTCAAAATATTGGATGGCTTCAGCATGTATGACTGGGATTCAGCTGTTAGTCAAGTTATAATAGTGTTGGGGAAAGGAGCAGTGTGATGAAACTGAATGAAAAATTATATGCATTTTTTTCAGAACATGTTGAACAAATGGCCGAGGAATGGATTGAAACGATGGAGGAAAGCGATCCGAATTCGCTTTACGCCTTACATAATGCTTCTGTAACGGAAGAATTGAAAGAGCAGGATAGAGAATTTTATCGGCATCTGAATTACATGTATGTTTTACCGGAAAAACAATTTCTCGAAGAATTTCAAGAGTGGGTCATTGAGCTGACGAACGATCAAAAGCATCTTGACACTCCGGTTCAGTATGTCATTCGGGAGTTTATGAGAAACCGGAGATTATATACGAAGTATTTTGAGAAGTTCGCAGAAGAAAACGAGTCGGCGTTTGAATCGGGAGAGAAACAAAAATGGGCAGATTTGATTGTAAAAGTATTTGATTTTACCATTTATACCTTCGTCGATCACGCTGAAATGAATGCCAAACAGCAATTAAACGCCCAAAGAGAAATGATACTAGAATTAAGCTCGCCTATCATTACCTTGAGCAAATCAACAGCTCTGCTTCCGCTTGTCGGTGACATTGATACAGAACGGGCAAAGTTTATTCTGGAAAACACGCTTCAGGCTTGTGCAAAAAGACGCGTGGAGCATCTGTTAATCGATCTGTCAGGTGTTGTAGTGGTTGATACGATGGTAGCACACCAAATCTTTAAATTGATCGAGGCGCTCAATTTGATCGGTGTTAGGTCAACCCTGTCAGGAATCAGGCCTGAAATTGCGCAAACCGCTGTACAGCTGGGGATTGATTTTTCGAATATTACAATTAAAACCAATCTTGCCCAGGCATTAAACTATCATCAATAAGAAAAAATCCGCTATCGCCGATAGCGGATTTTTTATGAGGCAAAACAGAAAGATACGAGAAAAGATCCTGCGAATAACAAGAGAACGAGGCAAAAGAACAGCCAGTCGCGCCGGTTGACGGTTAGTGTCCGGTAATATGTCCGGTTTCTGCTTCCAGTAAAACCTTTCGATTCCATCGCAAGCGCTGTCCGTTCCGCTTTTCTAATGGCGCTTGCCAAAAGCGGGATGGTATACCGCTTTAACGCGCTGATTTTCTCAATGAAGCCGCTCTCCGCCGCTCCTCCTCTGATCTTGTGAGCCTGCTGGATCAGCTGGACCTCATCCTTTAACAGCGGAAGAAAACGAAAGCCTGCAATGACGCCATATGCGAGCTTTGGTGAGAGCTTGCACTGCTGGACAAGGCTCAGCATAAATAAAATCGGATCGGTTGTAAAAACAAACATCATCGATAAGGCAGAAAAGCACAAAATACGAAATCCGAGAGAGATGCCGACAGATACATTATCGCTGTTGATCGAGATAGGACCGGCTTGAAATAAGAAATTATCCGGAGTTGTCGGAACCTTGCCAAAAACAGCGGCTGTCCATACGCATCCGAATGCCAAAATCAAAAACGGAATCGTAAACAAAAACCATTTTTTCAATGGGATTTTGGCCGCCAATAGAATACCCGCAACAATGATGATATAAAAACACGCAGGAGTGTAAGGATTGTAAATAAACGACAGCATGACAACACAGCAAAAAACGGCGGCCGCTTTCACTGTCGGATTAATGAGATGTAACGGCTGCTTCATCACGCACCTCCTTTTGATATGCCATCCATTCATATAAAAGGGGAAGGGTGAGCTTTGCTTTTTGGACAAGCCCAGTTTCCTGAGAAAATAACTGCGCTGGAGATCCGTCAAAGGCCAGGCCCGTATCGTGAAGCACTAGCACGCTGTCGGCATACGAAGACACAAGCTCCATATCGTGTGTAATCATGAGGACAGCGGTTCCTTCTGCCTTGATACGCTGAATCATGTCCATGCATTCAGCCGCCGTACGGGCGTCCTGGCCAAAGGTTGGTTCGTCTAATAATAAAACCTTTACGTCATGCATGAGCATGGTAGCGACGCTCAGGCGCCGTTTTTGCCCTTGGCTGATTGCAAACGGATGATGATCAGCCAAATGCGCAAGACCGAAACGATGCAGCAGGTGCTGCGCTTTTTTCTCAGTTTCAGCATTTACTTTCTGGCCGAACAGCAGCTCGTCATATACTGTGCCGGCGACGAACTGATGCTCCGGGTTTTGAAAAACAAATCCCATTCGTTTTCGCAGTTCAGTTTCTTTATACGATTGCAGCGGCTTATCATATAGAAGAATCTTGCCGCTTTTCGGCTTCATCAGACGGGCGAGGACGGATAAGAGTGTTGATTTTCCAGTGCCATTCGGGCCGACAAGCGCCGTCAAAGAGCCTTCGCGCAATGAAAAGCTGATGTTTTTGAAAATCGTCTGCTGTCCTCTTGCGAACGAAAGGCCGCTGATTTCCAGCACACTCTTCCCAGAAGGAGCTTCCTTCTTTTCGGCATGCCCGGCAAAGGGTTCTTTGAAAAGCGTTTCTTTTGATAAAGTAAACGGCATACTGAGTTTTTCCTGCAGGTCACACACTTTTGGAATCGCGATGCCCAACTCCTTTAGGGTTTCCGCTTCGTGCTGAAATAGATCTTTCGTCCGGCCATCGAGCGCTTTTTTCCCTGATTTGTCCAGTACAATCGTTCTCTCAATCCAAGGCGTCCATTCTTCAAGCTGGTGCTCAATGACGAGGAGGCTGAAGCCTTTTTCTTGCTGAAGATCTTTCATCATGTGAACGAATTCCCGAGCTGAATAAGGATCTAATAAAGAAGTTGGCTCATCTAACATAATAAGCTCAGGCTCCATCGCCAAAATACAGGCGAGAGCCACTTTTTGTTTTTGTCCTCCTGACAGTGCAGAAATTGTTTTTTCTTTTAAATGGGTAATGCGTAATTTTTCTAATACGGCATCAATCTTCTCCGCCATCTCTTCTTTCGGAACCTGCAGATTTTCTAGCCCGAAAGCGATTTCGTCCTCCACCGTCAGCATGCAAAACTGCTGATCCGGGTCCTGAAAGACGACCCCGGCATGCTGAGCAATTGTTTCGGAGGTTTCAGCACCAGTGACCGGCTTTTGAAATAAAAATACATGTCCGGACTGTATGCCGTCGCAAGCCTCCGGGTAAAGACCGTTTAAACAAAGGGCGAGCGAGCTTTTTCCGCACCCGCTCGGCCCTAACAATAAAGCGCATTCTCCTTTTTGAAGCTCAAACGAAATGTTTTGAAATACCGGTTTCTCGTCTTCTTCATAAGAGAAGCTGAGCTGGTCAACCGTCAGGAAGTCATCAAAGGCTTGCATGTTCTGATGCCTGCTTCCGTTTCTTTTTCAGTTCCTTTCCGAGTGCCATTCCGTTTAACACACCCGTATAAGCGAGAGAGTCACTGATCGCTTTTCCGAGCAGCCCCGCAAGCAACGCGCCGGAAATCAGACGGATGACAAGCATAATAAGAAGATAACCTGGTGAATAGGCTGCATAGCCAGAAACAAAGAGATCGTAGATAAAGCTGGCTACTGAAGATCCCATTCCTGCCAGCAGAAGTACAGGCAGAGAGTATACTTTCCAGCGTGTCGCGAGAAATACAGCCTCAGCCCCGAGACCTTGTACAATGCCGATGACGATGACCATCGGGCCAGACGGATTTCCCAGCAAGCATTCTACGAGAGCGGCAATGATTTCAGAAACTAGCGCCGCACCCGGTTTTCGAATAATGTACGCGGCGATGACAGAAACGATAAACCAAATGCCGTAAATCGGTTCATAGGCGATTGGCCCGAACATACCTGCAAGTACGTTTCCGAAATGCGTGAATAATAAATAAACAACGGCAAAAACGATACTGATAACGGACATGATGACAATTTCTTTTACTTTCCAGCTTTTCATTTTATCCCTGCTTTCTGTTTTTTCTTGATGGACTGTTAGCCGAGAGATTCACAGTCATGGTTACGTGGTTTGTTTGCTGTTCAGCCATGCGGAAAACGGCCTCCAGTGTTCTGAACACGTCATGCGCATCCCCGTCAAGCTCGCTCGCATAATGGACACCTTGTACGAAGGTGCCTTCTGCTTTCGCAATATCGACAGCTTCCATGATCAAGCCCATATAATCCGGCTCATTCATCGGATAAAGCGCAAATTGGCACGGAGCTTCCGCGTTTAGGCTTCGGACAGCATCTTCATTGACACGCTTATCATTCGCGGAAAGATATGTATCTCCCTGTGTATCGCCCGGGCATCCGATGGAAAACGTGCCGTTCATGACGATGTGTTTTTCGCTGTTCGCCGCATAAAGATAAATGGCTTTGGCAGCATCGAATACATGATCAATCGATCCGCGCAGAACTGTGCTGATATGGTCGGTTTTCGTCCAAACTTTAGATGTGTCTGTTTTTTTTAGCGCAGACTTGATCACACCGATAAAATCATCCGTCATCGGGTATAAAGAGAACCGAAACCCGGCAATTCTGCTTGTACCACAAATATGATCCATTTCTCCGACCTCCTGTTTTTTTTGTAAAATAAAAAACTGCATATCCTAAGGGAATATGCAGTCATAGATCGATTAAGCGCACAAAAAAATACACCATTCGGTCAACCTGCACTTCCCCACGCTGGTATTATCCAGATCGGGTCATAAGGGATCAAAGCGCGT